>NZ_JBSFJF010000095.1:0-21238 GCF_053597915.1 Streptomyces sp. NPDC001219
CCGGTCCGGAAGCAACGGCTCGATCCGCGCCCACTGCGCATCTGTTAACGGCACACCCAGACCAACGACCAGCTGATCCAAACGAAACTGCCTAGTTCGCCGTAATGCCATAACCGACCGCGCCCACGTGCTCTCCCCTCGCCCGGCCGGTCCGGGAAGCACCGGTGCCCAGGCGTATGCCCCGGTCGAGCACGTTCATGAGCCGACGGTCCACGAGCCGACGCGCTCCGGAGCGCGGAGGGCCGTCCCGTGGTGGAGCCGCGTCAGCCCGTGGTGGAGCCGCTCCGACCGGGCGGGGCGGTGAGGGGGCCGAGGGTGCCGGTGACCGTCAGGAGGCGGTCCAGGGCGGGCGGACGGTCGTCGAGATGGAGGTGGATATCGGCGGCGCTGGTACGGCGGTGGAGGGCCAGCAGGACGGAGAGCCCCATCGGGTCGCAGGCCCGCACCCGCGCGCAGTTGAGGTGAAGGTCGCGGAGACCGGGCTGCGCGGCGATCTGCCGGAAGGCGAGGGCGAGCAGCTCGTCCGCGGTGGTGCGGTCGAGGTCCCCGGCGGGGTGGAGGTGGGCGGTGTGCTCGTCCGGGGTGCTGACGGTGGTGGAGCAGTCGTCGGCCGGGTGAGTGGTCATGCGGAGAATCCGGGGTCGGGGCCGGTGCCGAGAGTGCGGCGGGCATGGCTGAGGATGCGCCGGGCGCGGGGGAAGTCGTTGAGCTGTGCGGAGAGCGCGTCCAGCGTCGGGTACAGGGAGTGTGCGGGCACCCCACGGGCCGTGAGGATCGCCCCGGTCCAGGTCAGAAAGCCGCTGAACAGTTCGTCGTCATCCGTGTAGAGCGCGGTGGCGAGGAACTCGGTGAGGTGCGCGAGGTCTTCCGCGGTGTGCTGCCGCTGCCGGTCGGAGTAGTCGCGCAGCGCGGGAAAACGCTCCTCCAGCTGCGCCAGGGTCTCCCTGACCAGCTGTGGGGCGGTGCGTGCCACCAGGGAGTACTCCTGGTCGGACAGGTGCGGCAGATCGTCGACGGGCTGGTGCCCGAGCGCGGGGTACCGGGTTTCCGGCAGGCCCCGGGAGAGGAAGTCGGCGGCGGTACGGGCGTCCGGCGCCCAGGCGTCGGCGCCGAGGAGCCGGGCGTAGCGGCCGTCGGAACCGAACGCGGCGCCGCCGACCAGGACGGGGACGCCCGCCGCCTGGCAGGCGGTGATCGCCGCATGCGCGGTGGGAAGCCGGGTGGCGATCGAGCTGGACAGTGCGACGGCCCGCGGTCCAGTCTGGTGCAGATGGGCGATCAGATGGGGCGCGGGCACCTGCGCGCCGAGGAAGTCCACCTGCCAGCCGCGCAGTCGCAGCACCTCGGAGAGGAGGCGGGCGGGCAGCGCATGCCATTCACCGTCGACACAGGCCACCGTGAGGCGTCCGCGCCCGGCCGCCGGGGCGGACGGCCGGTGGTGCGCGAGAGCCGCGATGACCCGGTCGTTGATGGCCGTGGCGGCATGTTCCTGAGCCACCGTCATCCGGTTCGCCGCCCAGTGCTCGCCGACCCGGTGCTGGACGGGGGCGATCATGTCGAGCAGGACGTCCTCGGGCGGTACACCGGCGTCCACCGCGTCACGCACCAGGCGGACGGCCGCGTACTCGTCCACGGCCGAGACCGCGTCCCACAGGTGCTCGACGTGAGCGGCCAGGTTTTCCGTCATCGAGGCGGGCGACGTGGTCATGGCGCACACCTGCCCGGCCGCCGTCCGCCCAGGGACGCGGAACCGGCGCGGCGTCGAGCGCGGCTGGACAGGCCCGCGTCCGCCGCCTCGCGCCGGCCGACGGTGGCCGGCGCCCCCGTGGAAGCACTGTTTCTCATGCCGTGTACCTGCCCGGGGTGTGGCCATCCACCGCGCCGAGGTGCGCGTGTGGGGGCGCGGTGATGGCGACCACCGCCATGTCGTCGTGCCGGCCGGTGCCCACCCACTGGGCGGCCAGCATCCGGACGCGCTCCACGACCGCGTCGGCCGGCAGGCCCGCACACTCGCTCAGCGCGGACCGCAGACGTTCCTCGCCGAACAGCTCGTCGCCCATCGGCCCGCCCACCGCTTCGGTGATCCCGTCGGTGTACAGCAGACACGACTCACCGGGGGCGAGAGCGAGCGAGGCCGTCGTGGAGGTCACCTCCGGCAGCGCGCCGACGAGGGACCCGCGGGTGTCGGCCTCCTCCACCCGGCCGTCGGCGCGGACGACCAGTGGCGCGGGATGTCCGGCGCTGGTCACCCGCAGCCGGACGGTGCCGCCCCGCCGCGCCACCGAGGCGAGCACCAGGGTGGCGAAGCGGGTGTGTTCGGAGTCGAGCAGCGCGCCGTTGAGCAGGCGCAGCACCCGCTGATGATCGGTGGCCAGCGGCAGCAGGGCGTGCAGGGTGTTACGGATCTTGCCGGTCTGTACCGCGGCCTCCAGCCCCTTGCCGCACACGTCCCCGAGGACGACGAGCGACTCCTCGTCGGGCCCGGCCCCCGCGTGCACGTCGTAGAAGTCGCCCCCCACGCGGTCGGAGTCGTTCGAGGCGCGGTAACCGCCGGCCAACCCCACGCCGCTCACCTGCTCCAGCCGGGGTGGCAGCAGCTCCCGCATCAGCGTGCGGGTGATGGCCGCCTGTTCCGCGTAGAGCCGCGCGGCGGACATGGCCGCTCCGGCGCGGGCGGCGAACAGCCGGGCGAAGGTCTCCTCGCTCTCGCTGAACGCGGCGTGGTCGGAACGCCTCAGGAGGATCAGTGCCCCGGCCGCCACACCGTGCCCGGGGAGCGGGGTGACCGCCACCGAGCCGATATCGCCGAGCGCGGACGGCCGCACCCAGTCCGGCACGGCTGCCGGATCTATCCAGCGCGAGGGAACGGGGGGAAATCCCTGGAGGGCTTCGGCCAGTCCCGGTACGGAGGCGGGGTCGGCGACGACCTTGTCGCGCACCACCTGCCGGTCCGGGCCGCAGAAGCTCATCGCCAGCCGCCGCCCGGAGGGCGGGGTGACCACGACGGCGGCGTCCGCCAGATACTGCGTGGCGAGTCGGGCCGTGACCTCCAGGCACCGGTCGACATTCAGGGAGGCGAGAAGTTCCGTCGACGCCTGGGCGAGAAACGCGGTGCGCTCACGCTCCGCGCGCAGGGCGTCCTCCGCCGCCCGGCGGGCGGTGTCATCGACCAGCCACCACACCACGTCGCCGTTCTCCGCGCGGCTCGGCCGGGCTTCGAAGCTCCGGTCCCCGAGGGAGCCCCGCGCCGGCTCGTCGCCCTCGGGGCACAGGGGGTCGGTGAAGCGCCGATGCGCGTCGGCGAGCCAGCGGGCCACGGCCTCGCCGTAGGGTGCGCCCGCCCTGAGGTCCGGGAACAACGGCGCGGCGACGTCGCTGACCGCGCGCACCGCACCGGACGGGCCGATGACGAGTACGGGGTGGGGTACGGACCGCCAGGAGCGCCACACGGCACCGGCATCGAAGCCGGCCGGGGGCGCGGGCGCCGCGGGTTCGAGCGCAGCGGATGCGGTGGCAGCGGGCGCGGGTGCGGCCGACGCGGGTGCGGCCGACGCCTCGGAACTCGTCACCACGCGAGGCTCACCCCGTACACCCCATCACCTCACCGAACCGGCAGAGACCATTCCCCTTCGGTAACCCTCCCGCACGGACACCACGGATGGCAATCGTCGCCCGGGGCATCGAAGGCCCCGGGGCAACTTCCCGGCTCCCCTCGCCGGCCGGTGCACGGAGTCCGGGGCCGGGCCGACGGGTTCACAGGGGCAAGGTCACACGAATCGTCTTGCCGGTCACGGTCGCGGTGATGTCGACGGTGCGGGCCAGCCGTTGTATCAGGGGCCAGCCGTAACCCCGTGTGGCGCCGGAATCGCCGCTGGGGTCCACCGGAGGAACCGCGACGGGGTGGTGGGTGCTGCCGTCCTCGACCGCCACTTCCAGGTACCCCTCGACGACGTGCGCGGTGAAGCCGGTGAGCCCGCCCGCGTGCCGTTGGGCATTGGTGACCAGCTCCGTGGTCACCAGGAGGGCGTCGACAAGGGCCAGATCATCGACCGGACTGCCGATCCTGTGCAGCAGGTCGTGCACGAAGTTGCGCGCCTCGGCCGCTCTTACAGGTACTCCCTGCATCACACCATTTCACCTCAATGCCCCGGACCGCCGGCGTGACGCTGCATCCCTCGCCCACCCTCCGGGCGGGCACGGCCGGCCGGGGCACTTCCTTCTCGCACGGCAGGACCGCAATACTCTCAGGCCCCCGCGCGGACGTCACAGCGGGCGAACCCTCCACCGGGGAGACCGAGCACACGCCCCCAGGGCGGCATCGGCATGGACCGCACCACGACCACACGAGTTGCCACACGAGTCGCCTTACGAGGGGATGACACGCCCCGTCCGTCCCACCACGGAATGCCCCACCGACGGCACCTTCACCCGGCCGCGCCGTCGAACCTGAGAGGGACGGTGACGGTAATGGCCTTGCCGTCGACAGCGGGAACGATCACGACACAGGACGTGAGTTTCTGAATCATCGGCCACCCATATCCACCGACCCCGTATTTCTCGGGTCCGATGGCCGTGGCGGGATGACGGGGGCTGCGGTCTGCGACGGTGACTTCCAGAAGACCGGACGCGATGCGGGCGGAGAAATCGGCGAGTCCCCCGCCGTGGCGCTGGGCATTGGTGACCAATTCCGAGGTGACCAGCAGCGCGTCGATCATGGAGAGTTCATCGACCCGCGGGCGGTGCATGTTCAGCAACTCCTGCACCCGGTCCCGCGCCTCCGCCGCCCTGTTCACCGGGGTCTGCTGCGTGCCCGTCACACCTCTCACCTCACGCCCGATCGACCACAACGCCCTGGAGCTCACCCGCCGCCCCCTGCGAGGGCCACGCAAAAGGCTACTTCGGCGAGAAGGTTCTCTGACGGCTTCCCCGGACCACGAAGTTCACTCCGCACTCTCCATGATTCCGCGCCGTGCCCCGGCCCGTCCCCCGCCCTGCCCACCCATGGCACGCAGGCCGGAAGGCCGCACCATGGCTCCGGTGAAAGACGTCACAGGAAGGACATCACGGGGGCGGGGGGGGGGAGGGCGCCACGGAGGCGAAGCCGCAGCGCGCACCGGCTGCGCGCGGCGTCCGGCGGCGATGGCAGTGGGGCGAGCCAGGACCGCCCCCCTGCGAGGGGCTCCCCACCACACAACACCCGTCACACCAGAGGAAATCCCCCGAAATACACCCCGACCTGATGCAGGTAATCCGCACTGCTCTCATGTCCGGGACGCTCGAACTCGGGCGCGCCCTTGATCTCGTCCCTGGTGCGCCCCACGTAGATCCTCTGCTCCTGCTGGTCGATGCCGGTCACGACGCCGGCCGGCAACACGACACGCCGCCCGAGAATCCAGGGGCCGGTATCTACGACGAGGTGCGCGGAATCCACCTCGTCAGAATGCTTGTCCACCTTGCCGATGCTCCCGTCGACAGCTTCGACGGTGTATCCGACGAGGACCGTACCCGCCCGGTATCCGGAATCAGGAAGATATCCCCAGACATTGGCACTCATACAACATCCCTTCAAAGCGAACACAAAAGCAGGCCGGCTCCGCCTCACCGCTGTTCCCGCCCAACGGGAGCCGGTCACGAAACCCTCCACTTCGCCAACCCGCCCGACAGTGCTCTGCTGCCCCGGCGCAGATCTCCAAAACAGCGACCACCACACAGCCCAACCCGCCCCGCCACCTTTGCCGCACGGGCACGGCCCCCACCCCCGACCACCATTCGGCAAGCAATGCCACGCCAGGAGGTCGGAAATACCCCCGCCGCTCCCGCCTCCCCCTCAGGAATTCACCGGCCCCAGCGAACAGGAAGCCGGCCCCGCATCCCACGCCAATGGCGGACCGGACTCCACACCACCGCCCCCCCTGGCGACCGGGCTCACCTGGACTCCCGTAGGACACCCGCGCGCGAAGCACCCCGTGTCCCCCGCGAAGCAGAGCTCGGGACACGGGGGAGCCGCTAGGATCGGGCCCCCTGTCGATGACGACGCGAGAGCGACCCTCGATCGTGGCTGATGACGCCTTCATCCTGTTTCTCCCCGGCATGCGCGCCCATGTAGGAGCGCCTCTGGCCGCGGTGGGCAGCCTCGACTGCCTGGAAACCCCCGCGGTACAGGGCTGGTTGCACGCCCACGACACGACCCTCAAGTCGGACCAGGTACGCATCCTGCCGCCCGAAGCGAGCGCCGCGATCCCCGAGGAGGCCGAGTACCTCCCCGTTCCTCTCAGCACGGAGGAGACCGAAGCGGTCCGCCGCGCCTGCGCCACCGACGTCACCGCCGGCATCGAGGCACAGCTGCTGGACTTCCGCCACACCGCAGAAGACCGCGACCGCCTCGTCCGCCAGGCCCTGGCCACCGGACTCCCCCCACACCGCATCGCCGAACTCACCGGCCTCGACCCACAGGTCGTAGGAGAACTGGCCGGACACTAGGCGAACCGCCCTCACAAGGACGGCCGGCCACTCCCGGGCGCGGTGGACTGGCCGGCGGACCGGCACCCCCGCGCACCGCACCTCCGCCCCCAAGCTCTCCGCCGACGCCCCGCTCCCCATCACACCGCTCGGCCGGGCGCCCGCACCTGCCTCCAGCCAGAGGGAGCCGTGGACAGGCAAGGCGCAGCACAGCCGCCCCGCCCCATGTCACGAGAATCACACCGAGGCGACCAATCCCCCAGATCGGCACAAACTCGACCCCTACACCCCAGGTCACAGCCCTACTGGTGCCGAAGTCGCCCGGCGCCCGGTCGCGGGGCCCCACCCCAGCCGGGACCGTTTGAATGATTAAAGTGGCGGGGCGCTAGCATATGAGCACCGCCTAGCTCGAAAGATAAGCCTGTGACTGTCAATGACGACTCGTTCACCAACTGGAAAACCCGCGAGGAGATCGCGGAGTCGATGATCCCGATCATCGGGAAGCTGCACCGGGAGCGGGACGTCACGGTCCTGCTTCACAGCCGCTCCCTGGTGAACAAGTCGGTGGTCAGCATCCTCAAGACCCACCGTTTCGCCCGGCAGATCGCCGGAACGGAGCTCTCGGTCACCGAGACGATGCCGTTCCTCCAGGCTCTGACCTCGCTCGATCTCGGCCCGTCCCAGATCGACATCGCGCTGCTCGCCGAGACGTACCGGACCGACGACCGCGGCCTGTCGGTGGAGGAGTTCACCGCCGAGGCCGTCGCCGGCGCCACGGGTGACAACAAGATCGAACGCCGTGAGCCGCGCGACGTCGTGCTCTACGGCTTCGGCCGCATCGGCCGCCTCGTCGCCCGTCTGCTCATCGAGAAGGCCGGCTCCGGCAACGGCCTGCGGCTGCGCGCCATCGTCGTTCGCGGCGGCGGCGACCAGGACATCGTCAAGCGCGCCTCGCTGCTGCGCCGCGACTCGATCCACGGCCAGTTCCAGGGCACGATCACCGTTGACGAGGCGAACAGCAAGATCATCGCCAATGGCAACGAGATCAAGATGATCTACTCCGACGACCCCACGTCGGTGGACTACACGTCGTACGGCATCAACAACGCCATCCTCATCGACAACACGGGCAAGTGGCGCGACCGCGCCGGCCTGTCGAAGCACCTCCAGCCGGGCATCTCCAAGGTCGTCCTGACCGCCCCGGGCAAGGGCGACGTCCCCAACGTCGTGCACGGCGTCAACCACGACATGATCAAGCCGGACGAGCAGATCCTGTCCTGCGCGTCCTGCACCACCAACGCGATCGTGCCGCCGCTGAAGGCGATGGCGGACGAGTACGGCGTCCTGCGCGGCCACGTGGAGACCATCCACTCGTTCACCAACGATCAGAACCTGCTGGACAACTACCACAACTCCGACCGTCGCGGTCGTTCGGCGCCGCTCAACATGGTCATCACGGAGACCGGTGCCGCCTCCGCCGTCGCCAAGGCGCTGCCCGACCTCGACGCCACGATCACCGGCAGCTCGATCCGCGTCCCCGTGCCGGACGTCTCGATCGCGATCCTGAGCCTCCAGCTCGGCCGCGAGACCACCCGCCAGGAGGTCCTCGACTACCTCCGCGACGTGTCGCTGACCTCGCCGCTCAAGCGCCAGATCGACTTCACCACGGCCCCCGACGCGGTCTCCAGCGACTTCATCGGCTCGCGCCACGCCTCGATCGTCGACGCCGGCCCCACCAAGGTCGAGGGCGACAACGCCATCCTCTACCTCTGGTACGACAACGAGTTCGGCTACTCCTGCCAGGTCATCCGCGTCGTCCAGCACGTCTCCGGCGTCGAGTACCCGACCTACCCGGCTCCGGCGGGCTGATCTCAGGGGCGTTTTGACGTCGCCCCGGTTGGCGGGGCGACGCTGGAGTGGAACGACGGCGGGCGGAAACCGATCCCGGTCGACGTCCCGCCTGCACGCGACGCGCACGCGCGACAGGCCCTTTCGCTGTATGACGGCGATGGGGCCCTTCGCCTATCGGCACCGAACTGCACCTTCCAGTTCCGGCCGATCGGGGCATCCCGTGCCATTTCCTCGTCCGTCGCCTTAGTCGTGCTTCGCCTCGGTCACGTTCGATGGCGCCTCAGCCGTCTGTACGCCTTCGACCTCGCCGACGCCCCTGCCGGCCGTACGTCACGACGTCTGTCGGCCACTGCGTCATGCACCTTGGGGCGCACCAATGCGGTTCCGAGGGGGCGGACTGCGCGGCCACGCCCCCACAGATTTCGTCAGTCGCGTGCGGCCAGTTCGTCCTCGTCGGGTTCTTCGAGATCACCAAGGATCCTCCAGGCCAGATCAGCGAGAGTTTCTCCGGTGGCGGTCACCCATCGGGCGGTGCCCTGGTTGGCCACGGGTCGCTTTTCCCATCCGGCCAGTTCCCACATCCGGGTGATCAGGCCGGATGGCGCATACTGTTTGCCATCGGCAGCCCAGAGAATCGGCTTAGTGCGGTGCCTGGTCCAGGTGGCCCGGCCACGCTTCTCGTCCTCAGTCAGCCAGCTCTTGAGGGCCTCGGCCTCCAGCGGATAGGCCGTGGAGAGGGTGAGCGGAGCACCCTCCTCAAGTCCACCCTGATCGATGAGGACATGCACGGCATTGGGGCGTCGGGGTTTGCGCTTCGCCGGCACACGAAGATACTTGTCCGGCTTGGGCCGGCCTCCTGGAGTGGTGACGGCGTCGAGCACTCGGGCAACCACTTCCCTGCAGCGAACGACATCTGCGCAAACAGCCTGGATGCGCGAGCGGTCGGTGTAGAGCTCGTCTATCGCCGCAACGACTACGGGCAACAGTTCCTCGACCAGCGCCGGAACTCGCTCGACCGCTGCGGACGCCCATTCCTGCTTGGGGTCCGGCTCGTCAATGGCCTCGGTGTCCAGCCGCCGGAAGACGAGGTGGGAGATCAGGTACGTGCCGTGCTCGGTGAGAGCAGCACCGCGTCCTTCGTAGCGCAAGCGAAGCCGGTGCAAACTACGGCGCACAGCTCGCAGGACCTGCACCGCGTTCCACAGCAGATAGACGCCCGGCTGTGGCCGGAACAACGCGTCGTAGATGCCCTGCACACCCCGTTCCCACAGGACATCCAGAGTGGCGGCGATGCGCGCCGCGTACTGGCAGTCGCGATGGGCACAGGCAAGCGCGCACGCTGCTTCGACCACGGAGCACCCAGTGTCCTCGGGCGGGTCCAGCTCACTGCGGCGAACGCTGTACTCCAGCCCCAGCTCCGCTCGCATCTCCTCAAGAATGGCGGCCTGGACAGGGTCGAGGGCGATGAAGTCGCGAGGCTCCACACGATTCTGCCGATTGGTGGCCTGAGTGGTTCTTTTCGCGAAGTCCGCTTCCTTACCAGTCACAATGACGCGTACGGGGACCTGCGCAGTCGCCGCGGATTCGTCATCAGCAACCGCCTCGGCAACGGACCGGACAGTCTGGGCTCCGTTGACAACGCTGGCATTGCGCAGTTTCAGGGTGAGCGGGAAGGTATGGGGCGTCCGGATGGACTGGTGGACCTTCTCCACGGATTCGCACAGCACAGTGACGCCATTGTTGAAGTACCAGAACAAGGCCGGTTCCCCGGTAAGCGTGCCGATCAACTCGTTGTTGATCGACGTCCTACCAAGGGGATTGCGAATGTTCAAGTTGAACAAGTTCGACCCGTGGTCGGCCCATTCGGCCACCTGCTCAGCCGTTACGACTCCCTGGTAGGAGTCGTAAGGCGAGTTGATTGCGAACCAGGGAAACAGCGTAGCGTCCAGGTCGACCGACTTGGGCGCCAAGTCGTTACGCACCGAGGCCCACACCTCAGGGGCAAGGATAATACGGTGGTCGAGGACCTCGCCGTATCGGTTGAACTCCTTCTCGCCGTCGATCAGCGCATGCCGGAAGCCTTCAAGTACGTCGTCAGCACGCATGAGTACGACAACCTGGGTGATGGTCACGGGCCCCTTGGACATCAAGGTCTTGGCCTGTTCGGCCAGCCGACGGCCCCGCGGGTTGAAGGCCGCGAACTCCTCATCGTCGATGAGCCTGAGACCGGCCAGCAACTCGAGAACGGCCTCGCGTTCACTCTTGGCCCTGCCGTACTGACTCCACTTCGCCTGAACCAAGTAGACGTGCGGATCGGGGCCGTCCACGACGGCGATGGCGTCGATGCCCTGGTCTGCCACACCGTCGATGACGGTGTCTGCCGCCTCCTTGGGGCTGAAACCAGTGACCATGCGTACGGCCTGAGCCGTCAACGCCCGTGAAAGCAGGCGTGGTTCTCGCTCCTGCTGCGGCTTCCCGTCCAGGTCACTGTCGTGAAGGATGCCTGTATCCACATAAACGGTCCGCAGCGCTCTCTCGACCTGCCGCACCTGGAGGATGACATCCTCGCCGCCCCCGGCCTTTTTGGTTCCCATGTTTCGCCCCTCCCTGGCAGGCCCCGGCGGATTTCCTGGGCCGAGTCACCTCGGGTGATTCTTCCATGTGACGACTAGTCATTGAGCCCGAGTCCTCAGATCGAGGCGGATCAGTACCATCAACGTTCTCGCCCGTGACCAGCCCAGCAGCGGGCCAAACCAGCGTCACACATTCCGGCGACTGGCAGGCCGCTTGAGGCGCCCACAGCCACGCCGAACCGGCGATGTCAAGAACGTAGTCACCGGATGCTTCGCGCACGCGAGCCACCGTCAAGCACGGGAGCAGAGGGACTCGTCGGCACCTGTCCCTCATCTCGGGGAGGGCAGCGCCAACTCCGTCTTCAACTGCGAGTCCCGCAACAGTGGCAGGAGATATCGGTACTCGCGGAAGTACGCCTCTGCGTCGTCCGCTTCCGCTTCCCTCAACAACGCCTGCACCACATCAGCATAGGGGTGCTCCCGGACTCCTTGGACGATGCCGGTGCGCCACCGTTCGTCGCCGGCCGCCACCGCGTGAGTCCAGCCGAACAGGAGAGTACCGATACGGTCCAGCGCGTCCTTGCGGGACTCGGGGAGCTGCCGCTCATTCAGCTTCAGGGCGTCAATCGTCTTCTGTCCCCGTTCCGTGAGTCCGACGTAGGCACAGATCGGCAGCACGAGTCTCAGGTGACGGAAAGGGTCCTCACGGGTGGGATCGATGAGGGCTGGCTGCCCCAGCCTGTCAAGAGGGAACTTGGCTCCCTTGACCCCGCTGTTGCATTCCGAGCAGACCAAGAGGTAGTTGAACCAGCAGAAGGTACGCAACGGTCTGCGACTCTTCGGCTCGTAGTGCTCCACGTCCGTGGCCTTGTGGTTTCCGCAGTACATGCAGCCGTCGATGCCCGGGGCCATCTCCGAGAGGACCGCACGTGCAGGAGCCCTGATCTCCCGGCGTACCGTCTTGTTGCGCCAGAGCTGAGCTGCTTCCTCCTTACGTTTTTTCTCTTCAGGCACCTTCGCGACATCCGCCGTGCGCTCGGCCATGTGCCGCTCGAGGGCCTCGGGGAGCGGCAGTCTACGAATGGGGATCACGGATGGCCGCCCCAGGTGCGCGCCATCCGTGCCATCACCTCATCGGCCCGCGCCACGGGCGAGCTCGACAACTCGTCCCGGATCTCCGCATAGCGACGGCGCTGGACATCGTCCGCCCTGCCGGTCACCATCAGCATTTCCAGGTCCATAAGCTCCTGGCGCTTCTTCTGTGCCTCGTCTGAATACGGGGAGTCCAGGCCGAACAGGTCGGAGAGCGCCGCGTCGTCCCCCGTCCCGTGCACGATCCGCCCATACAGGTCATTGCCCACCACTCGTGGCGGCTCCTGTTCCCCGACCCCCGGCATTCGGATCAACCCGCCCGGGTCCGCGGCCTGGCAGATGTACGGGCTGTGGGTGGTGACGAGGAACTGGATCGCCGGGAAGTGCGCTGTGAGCCACTGTCCAATGCGCTGCTGCCAGGACATGTGGAGATGCGCATCGACCTCGTCGACGAGCACCACACCCGGGTGTGGCAATACCACTGTGCCACCGGCCCGTTCCTCGAAGGCGAGGCCCCCGTATGCTGCGTGCATCTGCCGGACAATGTCCAGGACCAGGGCGACCACGGTCCGCTGCCCGTCACTCATCCGCCGCAGCTCGATCTGGGCGCCCTCAGGGCCGGTGTCCTCCTGCCTCCGGAGCCACATCCCTTCCGAGTCCACGTCTTCAATGCGGTAGCCATCCGGCAGCAGCCCGTCGTTGAGCAGCCGGAGCACCCCGGCCTTGAGGTCACCGATACCGGGGCGCTCCTCCAAGGAGCGGAGATGGAGCGAGAGCAGCCAGTCGAAGGCTTCGGTGAGGGCTGACTGCTCTTCGAAGAGCGTACGGAGCGAGGCGTCCCGGTCGAGCTGCTGCGGGGCACGCTCGTAGAGACCCGTGCCGGTGAGACGCCGGAAGGGACCGTACGCGGCGCAGAACCAGCCGGGTGGCGGTACGGAGGACCAGAGGGCCGCGGTGATCGGCCGGGGGGCCGTGAAGACCACCTCGGTGGGCGGCTCGAAGCCCGCCATATCCTCGCCGAGCAGTTCGGCGCCCTGCTCAGGGCGCCAGTCGAGCCGGGCCACCAGCGCCCCGCTTCCACCTGGGGCCATCGTGTCGACAGTCGGATCAGCGAGGACAACGGCCTCCGCCATGCCGGTGGACGCTTCGTACGACAGGTATTCCTCCAACTCCGGCTCCAGCCGGTGCGCCCGGCGGCCACCGGTCAGCATGAGCGCGAGAGCGCGCAGCAGGGTGGTCTTCCCCGACCCGTTGCGTCCGGCGATCACCGTCCAGCCGGCGTACCCGCCGCCCGGCCGGACGAAGTCGAGGTCGCAGGCGCGTGGCCCGTGGAAGCCACGCACCCCGTCCATCCTGAGCCCCGCTACGTACACCGGCCTGTCCTTCCCTCAGCGTCACTGTGCGTATGCCAGCTGTGATGTGGCCCACTGTACGGACCACATGTGACAGCGGCAGTCCCGGGCTTGATCCTTACGTATGCTCCCAGGCCCCGTGCATCGGCTGCTGTAATCGGTGTACGGGCAACGGACCGGGCAGAACAGGGGAGGGCCATGAGCAGCACCGCACCGGAATGGGCCAGGACAGCGGAGTCGGCACTGGCCGTCTCGGGCTGGCGGGTGTACGGGCCCGGCGAGCGCGAGCTCGGTGTCGCCCACGAGGCTGTACGCTCTCCGATCTCGCCCACCCTGGTCCTCTTCACGCTGTACGTGCATCGTCGGCTGTGCGGGATTGTCGCCGCCGGGCCCGCTCGGGGCAACGAGCAGGACCTGCTCGACGCCGCGGCTGAGCAGGCCGCCCAGATCCCAGGCCGCCATGCCGACCGTGCCTGGCGGAACGCACTGCCCCTGCCCTTTCACTATGCGGTGGACGGCTCGCGCTGGTTCTTCCGCAATCTGCTCGACGCCGAGCTCCTCGACGGAACCCTGCCCGCCGACGCCCCCGAGCGCAGCGCCCGCAGCCGCCGGATCTTCGCGCCGCACCGGCCCGAGACAGTGGAGCGCTGGATCCGGGATGCGGAGCGGTACACCGAGGCCCCCACGCTGCGCGCTCGCATGCGTGCGCTTCCCAGCCGACCGCTCCTACGTCGGCGCAAGCGGGACCTGCCCGGACTGCGGCCTGCGCAGTACCGCGCCGTCCAGGGCTTGGAACAGTCCTTCGCCCGGGGCGACCAGAGAGCACTGATTCAAATGGCAACCGGCGCGGGGAAGACCTACGCGGCGGTGGAGTCCACGTACCGGCTGCTGCAGTATGCCGGCGCCCGCCGGGTTCTCTTCCTGGTCGACCGCCACAACCTCGGTGCGCAGGCTCGCGACGAGTACCGCGGCTACGCCCCGCTCGGCTCGAAGAAAACTCTCCACGAGCAGCTGCCACTGCGCCACTTCACCCAGGGCGATGTAGCGGAGTCCGACCGGATCGTGATCTCCACGATCCAGCGTCTGTGGTGCAAACTCTCCGGTATCCCGATGCCTGACCCGGAGGACGAGGAGTTCGAGACCCAGCGGGCGGCGAAACTCGCGGGCAAGTTCGCCCAGGTCGGTTACCGCGAGGAGCTGCCCCCCGACTTCTTCGACGTGATCGTCGTCGACGAGTGTCATCGCTCGATCTACGGCCGCTGGCGGCCGGTCCTGGAGTACTTCGACGCTCACATCGTGGGCCTGACCGCGACACCGGTCCAGGAAACCTTCGGCTTCTTCCGCAACCTTGTTGCCCAGTACACTCAGCAGGAAGCGGTCGCGGACAGCGTCAACGTCGATTATGACGTCTACAAGATCACCACCAGGATCTCCCAGGGCGGCGCGACCATCCCCGAAACCCTCGACACCAGGCGCCCTGACGGCACATTGGAACGGATCAACTCGGTCATCTCCAAAATCCACAAGGAGACGCGTGCCGAGCACTGGCACACCATGGCCGAGGACGACCCTTACGCACCCGCTGAGATCAACCACCGTGTACGGTCCGCCGACCAGATCCGCACCATCGTCGAGACCTTTCGGGACAAGCTGTTCACCGAGATCTTCCCTCCGGTCGCCGACCGCGACACCGGCGAGATCCGCCCCCGTGAGACCGTCCCGAAGACTTTGGTCTTCGCTCAGAACGAACTGCACGCCGATGCGATCGTCACGGCCGTGCGTGAGGCATTCGCGGCCGGTGACGAGTTCTGCCGGAAGATCACCAGCAAGGCTACCCGCCCAAAGAAGGCCCTGAGCGACTTCCGCACCAAGCGCACCCCGCGCGTGGCAGTCACCGTGGACATGATCGCCACCGGCACAGACGTGCCCGCCCTAGAATGCCTGGTCTTCATGCGAGACATCCAGAGCTGGTCCTACTTCGAGCAGATGAAGGGCCGAGGCGCACGTACCATCGAGGACCGCAAGCTGCGCAAGGTCACCCGGGACGCCGTCCACAAAGACCGATTCGTGATCGTCGACGCGGTGGGTGTCACCGAGCACCCCAAGACGGACTCCCGCCCCCTGGTCCGCGATGACGAGGCTCCCGTACCGAGCCTGGAGCGCCTCCTGCGGGCCTGCGGAGACCAGCGTGCTCTGCACCGGGACGACGCGGCGACCCTGGCCGGGCGGCTCAGCCGGCTCGGGCAACGGCTCGATGAGGCCGCCCTGGCGGCAATCGAGGAGCTGCTCGGCGAGGAGATGTCATACGAGGGACTGGTCGGTGGTCTGGTGCGGGCCGCGGACACCGACCATCGTGAAGAGGCGCGGGCACGCGGCGTCACGGTCCCCGACGAGGCCGACGACCTTGCCGCGGCGGTACGGCCACTGGTGGACAGCGAGGCCCTGCGTGCCGCGCTGCTCGACGCCGCCCGCGACAGCTGGCTGTACGTCGACCACATCAACCAGGATTCACTGATCGAGGCGCGCGGTCTGCAGGACGAGGAAGAAGCGCGCCAGATCGTCACAGACTGGCAAGCCTATATCGCCAAGCACGAGAATGAGATTCTGCCTCTCCGCATCGCCTTCCAGGAGCGGCTGCCCCCAAGCGAGGTGCTTGCGGCCATGCGGGATCTGGTGGTGAGTGTCCGGGCGACGCGACCTGAGTGGACCGAGGCCCGGATCTGGAAGGCGTACGTCGACCTGGGGGTAGCCCGAGGCGGTCGGCGGCGAGGCGCAGGGCTGGTAGAACTTCTCTCCGTGATGCGGTTCGAGCTAGGGCTGGATGGAGACGAGTTTCGGCCATATCGCAGTACTGTGGAGGACCGTCTGGACAGGTGGCTGGCCCGCCAGGAGACGGCGGGCGTCACCTTCGACGAACAGCAACTGAAGTGGTTGCGGATGGTCGTGGATGTGGTCGCGGCGAACGCGACGGTGAGCGTGTCGTCGCTGAACGAGGGGCCGCGGCTGCACGCGGGCGGGTTCGGTGCCTTCGTGGATGCCTTCGAGGACAGTCGGTGGCGGCCGGGTGAGCTCGTGAACGAGTTGGACAGAGAACTGGGTGCGTGAGTTAGTGAACGGCAGAGCGGTCGCGGCGGCTGAGGCGGAGGCACAGCGGCTGCCGGAAGGGTGGGCGTGGGCGACGCTAGGGGACGTGGCTGAGGTGCGGCTCGGACGTCAGCGCTCCCCCAAGCACGCCCAGGGCGACCAGATGCGTCCGTATATCCGTGCCGCGAACGTGGACTGGAACGGACTACGCCTCGACGATGTGAAGCAGATGAACTTCACGGACAACGAAGCCGATGTGTACCGACTCCGCGTCGGCGACATCATCCTCAACGAGGCGTCTGGTAGCGCAAGCGAGGTGGGCAAGCCCGCGCTGTGGGGCGGCGAAATCGAGGACTGCTGCTTCCAGAACACCCTGCTCCGGGTTCGGCTTGGTGGTGGTGAGCCACGCTACTTTCTGCGATACCTCTGGTACGTGGCAGCCGGCGGCGGCTTCGGCAATGCCACCCGTGGCGTTGGCATCCACCACCTTGGAGCGGCCAAGCTGCAAGGCTGGCCGGTGCCGGTTCCACCGCTTGCCGAGCAACACCGTATCGCCGCCGCGCTCGAAGCTCGGATGGCCCGGCTCGACTCCGTGAATCAATCCGTCGCCCAAGCCCGCCGGGACTTGTCCGTCCTGCGTAAAGCCGTTCTCCTAGGCGCTGTCCCGGACCAAAGCGAGTGGCCCTCTACCTGGCAGGCAACCACCACCGGTCAGGCAGGCACTGTCGAACTCGGCCGCGCCCGCCACCCCGACTGGCACGACGGCCCGAAGTTGCGCCCGTATCTCCGCGTCGCCAACGTCTTCGAGGACCGCATCGACACCACCGACGTGAAGTCCATGGATTTCTCGGGCGCCTTCGGCAAGTACCGTCTGGAGCCGGGCGACGTCCTGCTCAATGAGGGCCAAAGCCCGCACCTGGTGGGCCGCCCCGCGATGTACAGGGGTATCCCGGACGGTGTCGCCTTCACCAACAGCCTGCTCAGATTCCGCGCACGCCCCGGTGTCCTGCCCGGCTGGGCTCTCCTGGTCTTCCGCCGTCATCTGCACGCAGGCCGGTTCATGCGGGAAGTGCGTATCACGACGAATCTCGCGCATCTCAGCGGAGCCCGTCTCAAGAACGTCGAGTTCCCCGTTCCCCCTCTCGACGAACAGCGGAAGCTCATCCACAGGACAAAACATCGGCTAGCCACCCTCGACCGCATCGAGCGGAATCTAGACCGTGCCGCGTCCGACAACGCCGCCCTCCGTCGTGCCCTCCTCGCCCACGCCTTCGCCGGCCGCCTCGTCCCGCAGGACCCGGCGAACGACGAACCCGCCGAGGAGCTCCTCAAGCGGATCCGCATCGAGCGCGAAACCGCCGAGGCCGAGAACAAGGCCGTCCGCCGCGCGGCCCGAGCCGCGAAGAACGCGAAGAGCAAGCAGTCGGCAGCCGACTCGGCTCCTCCCCCGCCCCGGCGGGAAACCACTTTCCCGTCCGGCGAACAGACCGTCCTTCCCCTGGAGTTCAGCTCGTGAATCCGGAAGCCCGCCGGCTCGTCGACCGGCTCTGGAACTACTGCAACGTCCTGCGCGACGACGGCGTGTCCAGCCTGGAGTACCTGGAACAGCTCAGCTTTCTGGTCTTCCTCAAGATGGCTGACGAAATCGAGCAGCTGAACAAGCACATCAGCGACCCTGCCGAGCACCAGCACATCCTCCCCACCACCCCCGAGTGGCAGAAGCGCGGCTGGCACGAGCTCGTCGACGTGGACGGCGAGCTGCTGGAGAAGGCATACACCGCGCTACTCACCGACCTTGGCCACAGTGCCCCCGAGGGCCAGGAGACGACCCTAAGCCTGATCTTCAACCGGGCTCGAAACCGGATCGAGAACGCCGCCAACCTCCGTCGTCTGGTCTCCGACCTGATCAACAAGGAAAAGTGGTACGGCTCTCGCACCGATATCAAGGGCGCAGCCTACGAAGCCCTGATCGCTCGCAGCGCGGAGGACACTAAGGCCGGCGCGGGCCAGTACTTCACTCCGCGCGTACTGATCGAGTCGATCGTCCGCTGCATGCGGCCTACCCCATACGACACGATCACAGACCCGGCCTGCGGCACCGGCGGCTTCCTCCTCGCCGCCCACGCATACATCTTGAACGAGTACGCCACGGATGACATTCCTGACGAGGTCTACGAGCGTCTCCGCACCGGTGGCATCTGGGGCACTGAGATCGTGCCGTCAACCGCCCGCCTGGCCGCGATGAACATGCTGCTGCACAAACTCGGCGACCCCACCGGCAAGTCCTTGATCAAAGTCGGGGACGCGCTCGCCAAGCCGCCCTCCGAACTCGCCAGCGTTGTCCTCGCGAACCCGCCTTTCGGCCGCAAGTCATCCCTGGCGATCACCGGCGTGGGCAAGAAGGACAGTGGCGACCGCGAGGACATCGCCTACCACCGCCCCGACTTCTGGCTAGGCGAACAGACCACAACCAACAAGCAGTTCAACTTCCTTCAGCACATCGGCACCTTGCTCACCGAGCGCGGCCGGGCGGCCGTAATCCTCCCTGACAATGTCCTCTTCGAGGGCGGTAAAGACAGTGCGGGTGCCCAGATCCGCCGCGAGCTCCTCACCAACTACCATCTGCACACGATGCTTCGGCTTCCTGCCGGGATCTTCTACGCGGGCGGTGTGAAGGCGAACGTTCTCTTCTTCGACGCGGCCCCCAGCCACCGCGAAGAGTCCGACCCACCGCACACCGACCAGCTCTGGATCTACGACCTGCGCACCGGGAACCGTTTCACGCTCAAGCAGAATCCGCTCAGGCCGGAACACCTGGCCGACTTCGAGAAGCGGGCATTCTCGCCTGAGGACCCGGACCACTCACACCGCGAGGAATCCGACCGCTTCCGCGCGTACCAGACGGGTCCTCTCCTCGCCGACCCCGCCGTGAACCTGGACATCGGCCTGATCGACCCGGCTGCCTCGGATTCTGTCTCGGTCCCCGAGCTCACCGCCTCGGTCGTCGGCAATCTCCGCACGGCCCTCTCCGAGATCGAGGCATTCGCCGAGGAACTCGGCATCGACCTCACCGTGGCATCGGAGGACTGAAGTTGCACTGGTAGCACGCCGAGAAGCCGACCTGGCGACGGGAGCAGCGCCGCTACGGCAGCATGATGGGCGATTTACAGACCTGCCGACCTGCGCGCGCTGTTGTCGCGCGGCACTGCCCTCCTCACCTATACCCCGTACGCCCTGCTCCCGGTCTTGGTCAGAACCGACGGCGATCTTCTTGCCGGGTGAACAGCACACCCCGCGCCGCCACGACCGGCGGCACACTACCGTGGACGCCCTCGCCCGAGGCAACTGTTCCTCACCATCCGCGTAGTAGCACCAGACCCCGGTTACGGAAACCGGGGTCTCGTGCCACCCTTGATCAGCCGGTCGATCACCGACCACATCGCGACCTCCGTCTGGCGAAATCGCGCCCCCGCACAGCGCACTCTGCCTCTACCTGTGTCCTGCGCACACACCGCTTCATCATCACCTGCCCCTGGGGCAGACCGTCGGCTCTTTTCTGCCAGGGGAAAGGCGGCGACGAGCACACGCCCACAGAACGGGAAACGACGCGGACCAAGAAGTGGTCCTGGGTCAGCACCCCACTATGGCCATAACTGCACCCCCTCCGACTGCCTGCGCATCATGCTCAGCGGCGGCCAGACCCACCGCGCCAGTGAATGGGCCGCCTCCGAAGACCAACTCCGCGAGATCGTGAAAGAGGCAACGCTACGAGGCGAAGGAGCCAAGCACCAGCACCTCGCCGAGCAAGAAACGGCCAGGCAACGGTGACTGGACTGAGGAATCTCGATACAACAGGTCCGCACTCACCCACTACGCCGAGGCGTACCACGTAAGGCACCTCAAAGCCGAGGCGAATACACGGCACCGCGCGACCCGGCCCGCCTAGATCGACGGCCCGCGTCCACCCCGAGGACCTGCCCGACGGGACGGCCATGACCGACATCGCACCTTGCTTGTATGGGCCACGTCACGCTTGAAGCGCCTCTATCCTCTGCGCACTGGGCGCACTGCCCCGGCGCTTGGAGTCTACGAGAGCGAAGACCGACCTGACTTCGCCCAGCTCGTGGCAGCTCGTTCGGCACTCGCTTCACCCGACTCCGGCGCGCAGATCCACGAAGTGGTCGATTCCAGCCTGCGGCACCGAGTGGCAGCCGAGGAACGGAAAGCTGGCGAAGCCGCCCTCAGCAAGGGCGACATCATCCAGCCCCCGCAGGGGCCGAAGGCAAAGGAGACGCGCTTGTCGCCGCCATCGCAGACGACACACCGCTACCCATGGCTGCGCGAGAAAGGACGTGTCCTGGGCGCCACCCGCACCCACGGAATCTGATCTTCGCCCCGGACATGTGTAGCCCCACGGCAGCGAGAAGGCGCGCTGCGAACGTAGCCACCAGAGCGTACGCAAACGCCGTCCTTCACGTCTGCAGGATCAGACTGTCAATGGCCCGCTACCGTCGGCTCAGTTCATTTGCCAGCCACCACTCCGGCTCTCCGTAGCAGTGTCATGTGCAACGGAGCCGAATCCGAGCGGCGGGACGGCCGCCACCCTGCTCTTGGAGCACCTCTGTGCGCCCGGATTTCCGCATCCGCCCCGTTCCTTCCGACAGCCCCGACGGATGAACCCGTAGAGCCAGCGCAGGCTACCGGCGCATGGAAGAGGGCGTATCGAACGCTGAACGCGAAAAAGCCCCGCACCATAAGGTGCGGGGCTTCCCCACAAAGATTGTTCGGCGGCGTCCTACTCTCCCACAGGGTCCCCCCTGCAGTACC
>NZ_JBSFJF010000096.1:0-21215 GCF_053597915.1 Streptomyces sp. NPDC001219
GCGGACGAGGACACCCCGGAGCCGCTGAAGGACGCCTTCGCCGCCCTGCTGGAAAGCCTCGGCGAGGTCGCCGGGGACGGCGTCCACCCGGCACTGTTCACCGAGGTGTTCCGGGCAGCCCTGCACGGGCTGGCCACCCTGACCCGAGCAGGACGGCTGCCGCCGGAGGACACCGAGACGAGGGTGGAACTGCTGGTGAACCGGCTCGCCATGCTCTGACACACCCGCTCCGGACGGGCACCCGGCGGGACCTGCCCGAGTGGTTCGGGCCATGAACAGCTCCCCGCTCAACAGCCGTACGCCTGGCATGAGTTGACCCACACCGGGCAACAAGGTGCCATCTGCACAAGAGCCCGGTCTGCTCGCCCTGCGGCCCGGCTTCGCCAGGTTTCCTTGTGCTCAGCACCGCAAGTTGTCGCGCTGCGGTCTCTTTTGCCGGGGCGGATCGTGGGTGAGGGTTTCAGGCCAGTGGTGATCCACGCCACGACGGTGGCCCGTCGTGCCGCCGCTGCCTGACAGGGAGCGATCGATGTCCCCCCATCACACCCCGAAATCCGCACTCCCCGCGCTGCTGGGAAGAGGCCCCGAGGGGGTCTTCAGGCGCACACTTCCGAAGGAACAGCCCACCGGTGCGCGCATGGTGCGCACCCTGGGCCTGACCCAGCTGACGATGATCGGCATCGGCGCCATCATCGGGGCCGGCATCTTCAGTCTGGCCGCGGCCGTCGCCCGGGACGTGGCCGGTCCCGCTGTCCTGATCTCGTTCCTGGTGGCCGGCGCCGCGTCGCTCTGCGCGGCCTTCGCCTACGCCGAGTTCGCGGGCATGGTGCCGAAGGCCGGCTCCTCCTACACCTACTGCGCCGCGGTGCTCGGGGAGATCGTGGGCTGGATCGTCGGCTGGGACCTGCTCCTGGAGTACACCGCCATCGTCGCCGTCGTGGCGATCGGGATGTCGGGCTATCTGGGATTCCTGCTGGAGGCAGTCGGTGTCCATCTGCCCACCTGGGCCCTGGGCGCCCCCGGCACCGGAACCGGCCACCGGATCGATCTGCTCGCGGTGGCGATCTGCCTCGGCGTGGCCTGGCTGCTGACCCGTGGCACCCGCACCTCGGCGCGGGTGGAGACGGTGCTGACCATCGTCAAGATCGCGATCGTGCTGCTGGTGATCGTGGTCGGCTTCACCAAGGTCGACAGCCAGAATCTGCAGCCCTTCGCGCCCTTCGGTCTCGGCGGGGCGTTCACCGGGGCGGCCACCGTCTTCTTCGCCGTGTTCGGCTATGACGCGCTGAGCACGGCCGCCGAGGAGTCGTTGGAGGCCCGGCGCAAGCTGCCGAAGGCGATGATGCTGTCGCTGGCGGTCTCCATGGTGCTGTACGTGCTGGTCTGCGTCGTGCTCACCGGTATGCAGCACTACAGCGAGATCAACCCGAAGAGCGGGATCTCCAGCGCGTTCCAGAGCGTGGGGCTCAGCGGGCTGGCCAATGTGATCGCGGTCGGCGCGGTCATCGGCATCGTCACCGTGACCTTCTCCTTCATGATGGGCGCCTCCCGGCTGTGGTACGCCCTCAGCCGGGACGGTCTGATGCCCGCCTGGTTCGGCGCCATCCACCCCAAGCGCAAGGTGCCGCACCGTGCCACCTGGCTGATCGGTGCGGTGTCCGCCGTGCTGGCGGGGGTGCTGCCGATCAACGCCGTCGCCGAACTCACCAATATCGGCGTGCTGCTGGCGTTCGTGGTGGTCTCCGCCTCCGTGCTGGTGCTGCGCTACAAGAAGCCGCACCTCAAGCGGGGTTTCCGGTGTCCGGGCATGCCGGTGGTGCCCGTCCTCGGCATCGCCTTCTCGCTCTGGCTGATGTCGTTCCTCCAGTGGGAGACCTGGGTGCGGCTCGGCTGCTGGCTGCTCGTCGGCCTGGTCATCTACGCGGCGTACGGCTACCGGCGCACCCGGCAGGTCATGCCGGGAGGCTCGGTGGATCTCGACGCCCTTGACGACATGTCCGAATCCGACGAGGCCGAGCCCACGCCCGTTCCGTGACGGGCGGGCCGGCCGCCCCTGCCGGCGCTCCGCCCCTCCCCCCTCCCCGGGAGGGACGGAGCCCGCCTCCGTCCGGGCCGTCAGCCGGCCTCCGTCGGATGCAGATACGGATCGCCGGACGGCACCGCGCGGCGCAGACAGCTGAGCACGGCCGGGAGCAGCGGGTTGCTGTTCTCACTGCGGTGCAGCGCCATCACCTGGCGGTGGGCGGAGCGCTGGGTGAGCCGGGTCGCCTCGACGCCCTCGCTGGGCTGGTGGCCCAGCGCCGGGACCACGGCCACGCCGAGGCCGGCGGACACCAGCTCCCGCACCACGGCGTAGTTGTTGCTGCGGAAGGCGACGGCCGCCTCGAAGCCCGCGGCCGCGCACAGCCGGACGAACGAGCGCGCCCCGGCGGTGTCCTCCCGGCTGGTGATCCAGCGGGCGCCGGACAGCTGGGGCAACTGCGCGCTCAGGCCACTGCCACGGGCCCTGAGCAGCAGGAGGTCCTCCCGGAGAAGGCGATGGCGGGTCAGTCCGGCGGGCCACTGGCGGGGGCTGAGCCCGTACTCGTATACCAGCGCGACGTCCAGTTCACCGTGGCTGAGCGCGGTGAGCAGCTCTTCGGGTTCGGCCTCCTCCAGCTGGATCTGGGCGCGCGGGTGGATCTCGACGAGGGCGGACAGCGCCGAGGGCACCAGCCGGACGTCGGCGGTGGGAAAGCTCCCCAGCCGCAGCCGGCCGGTGGCGCCGGTGGCGAGTTCCTGCACCTGGTGGTCCAGATCGTCCATGGCGGCCAGCACATGGGTGCTGAGATCGACCAGCCGGTGGGCCGCCGCGGTGGGGCGGATGCCGTGCGCCTCCCGCTCGAAGAGCACCAGCCCGGTCTCCTTCTCCAGGGCGGAGATCTGCTGCGAGATGGCGGAGGCGGTGTAGCCGAGATCGCGGGCCGCGAGGGCGAAGGACTCACTGCGGACGACGGCCTTGAGCGTGAGCAGATGCAGGGTTTTCAGCACGGCGGGCTCCCAGGGACGCGGGGAGGCGAGCATAAGCATTCATTGCCCTCAAGCGTCAATACTTTCGCCCTGCTGGGCCTTGTCCCGCCCCCCGTCCGGCGCACATCGTGGTCCCACCAGGCGGAACGTGATCTCGGTCGGCACAAGGGAGCAAGCACGGTGACCACAACAGCGCAGGGCCTCGACGCGGCAGCGGTGGCCGAAGCGCTCGGCGCGGGGGACTGCGGAGAGGTCGCCGGTGACGCCGGCCACCGGGCACAGTACGCGTCCGATGCCTCCAACTACCGCCAGATCCCGCTGGCCGTCGTCTTCCCCCGCGAGCGGCGGCACATCCTGAACACGCTCGGGGTCTGCCGCCGGCTGGGAGTGCCGGTCACCGCGCGCGGAGCGGGCACCAGCACCTCGGGGCAGGCCGTCGGACCGGGTGTGGTGCTGGACTTCTCCCGGCACTTCCACCGGCTGCTCGCCCTGGACCCGCGGGCCCGGACCGCGACCGTCGAGCCCGGCCTCGTGCTGGACGTTCTGCAGGAGGCCGCCGCCCCGCACGGGCTGCTCTTCGGCGCCGATCCGTCCACCCACAGCCGCTGCACGCTGGGCGGCATGATCGGCAACAACGCCTGCGGCTCGCACTCCCTCGCCTGGGGCCGCACCGCGGACAACATCCTGGAACTCGAGGTGGCCACCTACCGCGGCACGGTGGTCCGGCTCGGGGAGATGACCACGGAGGAGATCGACGAGGCGATCGCCGCGGGCGGTGACCGCGGCGAGCTGATCGCGTCCCTGCACCGGCTCGCCCAGCGCAATCTGGCGACCCTGCGCACCGGACTGGGGCAGTTCCCGCGGCAGGTGTCGGGCTACGCGCTGGAACAGCTGCTGCCCGAGCGACGCTTCAACCTCGCGCGGGCCCTGGTCGGCAGCGAGGGCACGCTGGCCGTCGTCCTCTCGGCCACCGTCCGGCTGGTGTCCCCGCCCCCCGCACGGGCCCTGGTCGTCCTGGGGTTCGCGGACGCCTGTGCCGCGGCAGATGCGGTCCCCGCCCTGCTGAAGCATCAGCCGCTGGCGCTGGAGGGCCTCGACCACGCGCTGACCGACATCGTCACCCGGCCCGCGACCAGGGCCGCGATCGACAGCCTGCCGGCCGCGCGGGCCTGGCTGTTCGCCGAACTCGGCGGCACCGCGGACGCGTTGCCACGGCAGGCCGAGGCGCTGGCCGAGACCGCGCGGCAGGCCGCGGGATGCACCGGCAGTGAGGTCGTCACCGATGCCGCGCGCGCCCGCACCCTGTGGCGCATCCGCGAGGACGGTGCGGGGCTGGCCACCCGTATACCTGGGGGCACCTCCCAGCCCCCCAGGGCTGGGGGAGGCTCCGAGGCCTGGCCCGGCTGGGAGGACGCGGCCGTCCCGCCCGAGCAACTCGGCTCCTATCTGCGGAAGTTCACCGATCTGCTGGACCGCCACGGGCTCCAGGGCGCCGTCTACGGGCACTTCGGCGAGGGCTGTCTGCACGTCCGGATCAACTTCGACTTCGGCACCGAGCAGGGCACCGCCGTCTTCCGCGCCTTCGTCACCGACGCCGCCCGGCTGGTCGCCGCCCACGGTGGCTCGCTGTCCGGCGAACACGGCGACGGGCAGGCCCGCTCCGAGCTGCTGCCGCTGATGTACGGCCCCGACGTCATCGCCCTGTTCGAGGAGTTCAAGGGCGTCTGGGACCCCGACAACGGCCTCAACCCCGGCATGATCGTCCGGCCGCTGCCGGTCGACGGCAATCTGCGCGTCAGCCCGCACCGCACCCCGCTGCCGCTGGCCACCGTGTTCCCCTTCCACGCCGACGACGGGGACTTCGCCAAGGCCGCCCGCCGTTGTGTCGGCGTCGGCAAGTGCCGCTCCGCCGGGCACCGCGGCGATGTCATGTGCCCCAGCTACCGGGTCACCCGCGACGAGAAGGACTCCACCCGTGGCCGCGCCCGGCTGCTGTACGAGATGACGCAGGGCGAAGTGATCACCGACGGCTGGCGTTCCACAGAGGTACGCGACGCCCTCGATCTGTGCCTGTCCTGCAAGGGATGCAGCGCCGACTGTCCCGTCGGGGTGGACATGGCCACCTACAAGTCGGAGTTCCTGCACCACCACTACAAGGGGCGGCTGCGGCCCGCCTCGCACTACACCATGGGCTGGCTGCCGCTGCTGTCACGGCTGGCCGCACGGGCCCCCGGGCTGGTCAACGCGCTCACCTCGTCCCGTCTGGCCCCGGCCGTCAAACGCCTCGGCGGGATCGCCCCGGAGCGGGAACTCCCCCGGTTCGCCCCGCAGACCTTCCTCACCTGGTTCCGCCGCCGTACGCCGCGGGGGGACGGCCGGCACGGTCCGGTCGTGCTGTGGGTCGACTCCTTCAACAACCACTTCAGCCCCGAGGTCCTCCGGGCCGGTGTGGCCGTGCTGGAGGACGCCGGCTTCCGGGTGCGGGTCCCGGACGGCACCCAGTGCTGCGGACTCACCTGGATCACCACCGGTCAGCTCGGCACGGCCCGCCGCATCGCCCGGCGCACCACCGCGGCCCTGGCCCCCGCCGTCGGCGCCGGCCTCCCCGTCGTCGGACTGGAGCCGAGCTGCACGGCGGCCCTCAGGAGCGATCTCCCCGAACTCCTCGACGGCGACGCGGACGCCGGTGCCCTCTCCCGCGCCACGCTCACCCTCGCCGAGCTCCTCGTCGACCACGCCCCCGGCTGGCAGCCGCCACGGGTCGAGGCCCGCTCGCTCAGCCAGACCCACTGCCATCAGCACGCCACCTCCGGCTTCGGCGCCGACAGCGCGCTGCTGGAGCGGATGGGCATCGACAACACCGTGCTCGATTCCGGCTGTTGCGGTCTCGCCGGCAACTTCGGCTTCGAGCGCGGCCATTACGACGTCTCGGTCGCCGCGGGCGAACAGGTGCTGCTCCCCGCGGTGCGTTCGGCCTCCGAGGACACCCAGATCCTGGCCGACGGCTTCAGCTGCCGTACCCAGATCGCCCAGCAGACCCCGCGCAGCGGCACCCATCTCGCCCAGCTGATCGCCCAGGCGCTGCCCCCGGCCGACCCCTCCGCCCGATCCGGCTTCCCTTCTCTTCCTACCGACAAGGAACACACCCGTGACTGACGCACTGTCCCTCATCGACGAGTGGGGCCCCGAGAAGACCGTCGTCGTCTCGCACCGGCGCACCGGCATGAAGGGCGTCCTGGTGATCGACAACACCGCCCGCGGCATCGGCAAGGGCGGCACCCGGATGAGCCCCGGCGTGACCGTCGAGGAGGTCTCGCGGCTGGCCCGGGTCATGACGTGGAAGTGGGCGGCCGTCGACCTCTTCTACGGCGGCGCCAAGGCCGGCATCGTCGCCGATCCGGCCGCCCGCGACAAGGAGGCGGTGCTGCGCGCCTTCGCCCGCGCGCTGTCCAACGAGGTGCCCCGCGAGTATGTGATGGGGCTCGACATGGGCCTGACCGAGAGTGATGCCGCCATCATCCAGGACGAGCTGGGCGACCGCGGGGCCGCCGTCGGCACTCCCGAGCACCTCGGCGGGGTGGCCTACGACAAGCTCGGGGTCACCGGTTACGGCGTGGCGGAGGCGGCCGACGCCGCGGCACGGCACCAGGGACTGCCGCTGGCCGGGGCCCGGGTCGCCCTGCAGGGCTTCGGTGCGGTCGGCGGCGCGGCCGCCCAGCGGTTCGCGGAGCTGGGAGCCACGATCGTGGCGGTGTCCACGGCGCACGGGGTGCGGTACGACCCCAGCGGGCTCGACGTGGGCGCCCTGCTGGCGGCGCGGGACGAGCACGGCGACCACTTCGTCTCCCGCCACCCGGCCGGCACCGCGCTGCCCGCGGGGGCCGAACTCACCGTGGACTGCGATGTCCTGGTGCCCGCCGCGCTCCAGGACGTCATCCACCGCGGCACCGCGCACGAGATCAAGGCGAAGCTGGTCGTGGAGGGCGCGAACCTGCCGACCTCGGCGGACGCCCGGAGCATCCTCGCCGAGCGGGGGATCACCGTGCTCCCCGACTTCGTGGCCAACGCCGGTGGTGTGGTCGCGGCCGCCTTCGCGATGGATGCCCGCTACTCCGGCTTCCGGCCCGGCACGGCGAGCATCTTCGAGTCGGTCTCGGCGCGGCTGCGGGCCAACACCGTGACGGTGCTGGACGAGGCCCGGCAGCAGGACATCACCCCGCACGCGGCCGGCCGCCGCCTCGCCGAGGAGCGGGTCCGCACCGCCATGGAGAGCAAGGGCCGTCTCCCGCGCGACTGAGCGGCGCGGCGCCACCGGCTCCGGGTGTCAGGCCGGGCACGCCTCATGGGTCTTGACCACGATGAGCGTGGCCGGCCGGCCCTCCAGGAGTGTGCCCGCCTCCGGAGTCTGCGAGCAGACCTTCCAGCTACCGGGCCACAGCACATGGCGGCCCGCGCCGCGTCCGTCGCGGAGCCGGACGGAGGTGTCGTAGTTCAGGGCCTGGTAGGCGGAGACCAGGCCCCGGCCTGCCACCCGCGGCATCCGCTCGGGGCCGTCGGCCTGCGCCGGAGCGGCCGGGAGCAGGCAGGACAGGACCAGGAGCGAGGTGGTGACGATACGTTTCATCACCGGAGAACGATCAGCGCGGGCAACGGTCACCCGCGGGCCGGGCCATCACCACCGTTCAGACGGCTGCCCGCGCTTCCTCAGCGCGGATCTCCTCGATGACATGCCGGGCGATGGCCGCCATCACCCGGTTGCTGTCACGGTAGGCGCGGAGTTCCATGAGCGCGACCGACAGCGCCCAGCCGCGCCCGCGGGCCCAGGTCGCGTCGTCCGCGCCCAGGGCCGTACGGAAGAGGCCGCGCGCCTCGGCGGGCAGCAGGTACCAGGCCACGATCGTGTCGACAGCGGGGTCGCCGAGGCCGAGGCAGCCGAAGTCGATGACGGCGCCGAGCCGGCCGTGGACGGTCAGCAGGTTGCCGGGCTGCAGGTCGGCGTGGAGCCAGACGGCCGGTCCGGTCCAGGCGGGCGCCCGCAACGCCGCTTCCCAGCCGGCGAGCGCCGCATCGGTGTCGATCAGGCCGTGCAGTTCCGCCACCGCGGCGCGCGTCGCCTCGTCCCGTTCCGCCAGGGGTTCGCTGCGGTAGGACGGAGGCCCGTCCGCGGGATCGATGCGGTGCAGGGCGGTGACGAACGCCGCCAGATCCGCGGCGAGCGAGCGGGGTGCGGAGAGGCGGCCGACGGCCGGGGTCTCCCCGTCGAGCCAGCGGTAGACGGACCACGGCCAGGGGTAGCCGGCGGCGGGTGTGCCCTGGCCCAGCGGTGCGGGTACGGCGACCGGGAGCGCGGGGGCGAGCCAGGGCAGCCAGCGGTGTTCCTTCGCCACGTCGTGGGCGGCACTCTCGGTGCGCGGGAGCCGTACGACCATGGCGTCACCGAGCCGGAACATGGCGTTGGCGGTCCCGGCGGAGTCGACCGCCGTGACGGGCAGGTCCGCCCACGCGGGGAACTGCGCACCGATCAGGCGGCGCACCAGCGGGACGTCGAGCCCCACCGCGTCGGCATGCTTCCTGCGCGCGCTCACGGGCGCCTCCGTATCGCTCGGGGTGTGGCCGTCCCGGTGTCGTGGACGGCGTCCCTTGATATCCCGGCCCGCCGTCCGCGTCGACCCGTTTTCGTCAGGTCAGGGGCCGGCAGAGCAGGGCGTCGGGGCGGCCGAGGTGTCCGAGGCGGCTGGTGTAGGCGAGGCCGGCCGCGTAGGAGCGGGAGGGGCACTGCCCCTTGTAGTGGCCGTGCGCGAAGTCGCCTCCGGGGTCGCCGGGCGGACGGTTGTCGCCGCGGTCGAACCAGAGGGTGCTCCCGTCCGTGCCGAGTGTGGTGCGGGCCGGTGTGCACAACGCGGCGGAGAGCTTCTCGCCCCGCAGGCTGTAGCCGGTGAGGAAGTGTCCGTCGGGGCACTGGAGTTTGCTGTAGCCGGGGGCCCAGTCGCCGCCGGCCGGGACATGGCGCTCGTCGCGCACCACGGTGGGGACGCTGCCGGGCTTGCGCAGATCGCCGGCCGTGGGCGCGTCGGTGCACAGTCCGCGGCCCCGGGTGTGGCTGATGCCGATGAGACGTTCGCCGTCCGGGCAGGCCGCCTTGCGGGCGCCGCTGTCCCAGTCGCCCAGGGACCGGGCGCTCAGGGACTGGACGAAGTCGCGGTGGTCGGTGGTGAGCAGATGCCAGGCGGGGGTCACCGGCACCGGGCCCGTCTTCTGCGGGGCGGTCAGGAGCCGGTGCCAGGCGGTGGCCCGCCAGTCGCCGCCGTCGAGGACTCCGGTGCGGCGGCCGGTGTGGTCGTACCGCAGCATGGCCCAGGCGTCCCCGGCGGGCGGCCCCTGGCCGTCGGTGCTCCAGCCGACGAGCGGCCAGTAGGCGAAGTCCGTGTCGGTGTCGGCGAGGTAGTCGGTGAGGTTGCCGAACCAGGCGCGGGCGGCCGGGTTCGACTCCTCGGAGCCGATGCCGAACTCGCTGATCCACAGGGGCGCGGTGAAGTGCCGCCCGGTCTCCTCGGAGACGTAGAAGGCCTGGTCGTGCAGTACGGCACGCAACTGGTCGCGGCTCAGGTCCTGGTAGCGGGGGTCGTGGGTCTCCCCCATCCCTGTGGCGCCGCTGTGGTGCGGGCCGGTGTAGCCGTAGAAGTGGGCGGAGTAGACGAGCTTCCCGGAGGTGACGAGGGTGTGCGAGAGCGTTCGGACCGGGGCGAGGGTGGGGCGGCCGTGCGGGAGGCCGTCCAGGGGCACGCCGGTCCAGTTGATGCCCTCGACGATGATGAGGAGACGGGGGTTGGCCTCGGTGAGAATCCGGTCGGCGGCCTCCTGCGCGGCGGCCTGCCAGTCGTGCCCGTCGCCCAGTCCCCAGTTGGGGTCGTCCAGGACGTCACGGCGCACCTCGTTGTAGAGGTCCGCCCCCACCACGCGGCCGTTGTCCTGGTAGCGGCGGGCCATGAAGACCCAGTCGTCGGCCCATTGCCGGGTGGACTGGCGGCTGTTCCACCGCTCGTTGCCGTCGAGGCCGCAGCACCACCGGGTGGTGTTGGTGTGGTTGTTGAGGACGACCGCGAAGCCGCCCGCGGTCAGGGCGGAGACCACCGCGTCGAAGACCTGCAGTGGTGTCCTGCCGCGCAGCTGCGGGTTGGCGGCGACCGCGGCATCCGGCACCGGGGCCGTGGCGTGGAGCATCTCGTTGGAGAACGGCAGCCGGATGCTGTTGAGGCCCAGGGCACGGAAGTCGTCGAGCAGCGTGGCGATGCGGACGCGGTCGAGACCGAGGGGGACGCCGTGCGCGTTCTGGCCGCCGTGGTGGTTGGCCGGGTCGTTGATGTCGCCCGAGCCGTTCCAGGAGCCCTGCGCCCCGTCCCAGTTGGCGGACTTCAGCCGGAACCGCCGGCCGTCGGCATCGACGATGTAGCGGCCTCGGGTGGAGAGCGGAGCGGTCCACGCCTCGGCGGCCTTCCCGGCGGCCGCGGCTGACGGTCCGGCCGCGGAGGCCTCCGGCGGAGCGGGCGCCGCGACCGCGCCGGGGACGGCGAGCCCCGTCAGGACGAGGCACATCGCCAGGACACGGCACACGGAACGTAGGAGCGGCTGCACGTCATCTGCCTGCTTCGTCGGACGTACTCACCGGCTCGGTCCGGCGAGCGGCCGCACGGCAGGGACACCACCGGCGGGCCAGGGACAAGTTACCGACGGGTGACTGACGGGGCCATACCCTCCCACGGCCAATTTCCTGGCCGGTCAGCGTTGTTGGCGCTGCGGGCGCCCGCTGCCGGACGGCCGGTCGAGGCGCCTCGCCCCTGCCACCGAAGACGGACGACGGCGCGCCACACACCCCTCAGCCAACGGGGAGGAACTCCCGGGCTCCGCGCAGCCGGGTGCGCAGGCGCTGCTGTGTGGCGGTGCTGTCGAGGCGGACGTGATCGCTCAGCTGGGCGGTGATGCCACGCATGGCGCGCAGGCCCTGCTCCTTCAGGGTTTCGCCCGACGGGCGAGGGGTGGCGGCCGTGGCGGCGATCGCGGAGAGGGGCATCGCGAGCTGGGCGGGGGTCGGGCTGGGCCGGGGTGCGTTCGACATGGTTCTCCTTGCGTGTCACCGGGCGAAGTGGGCCGTGGCGGCCGCTCGTACGGATCTCCGGGCCCGGCCACCGGCCCCGTGTCCCGGCGGGGTGCGCACCACTCCGGCTGTCGCGTTGATCGCATTCACCCCGTTTCGCGGCATTCGGCCGCCCGGACCGCACGACTCCCCCGAGCCGTGGATTTCAGGCTCCTGGGCCGACCCCGGGGCCGAGGGCGACCCCCGGGCCGCATCGCATCCGCGCTCCCCCACTGGCGCCGGCAGACGCCGCGCGGCGCGCACCAAGCACTTAGGGTGACGAGATGATCACGGATCGGGTGCTCCGCCGATCGGCCGCCGACAGCCGGTATCCCGGCGCCCGTTTCCGGCACCCGGCCGCACCGGAGAAAGGGACTCGTATGCGCGCTCGCCATCTCGCCACCGCTGCCGTTCTGGCGCTCACCACCGCCGTTCCCACCGCCGCCCCGGCCCCGGCACAGTCCTCCGCCACCGCCCCGCCGACGGGCGGCCGGTCGCCCGAGGTCCGCCCGGCCGGCCACACCGAGGTCCCCGTCCACGGCGGATCGGCCCGTTTCGCCACCCCTCCCGCCCTGCTCGCCGCGCTCAAGGCGCACGGCGTGGTGATCGCGGACGTCGACACGCAGGGCGCGGTCACACCGCACCACGACGCCGACGGGATCAGCCTGCGCGTCAAGGGCGGCGCGGTCACCAACAGCGGCGGCAAGGTCGGCGGTGAGCTGCGGTTCGCCGACGGCGGGATCGCGCTGGTCCATCGCAGGACCAAGAAGGTCGTCAAGATCACCGGCTTCACCGCCGACCTCGGCCAGGGCGCCCTGCGGGCCCGGATCGACGGCGGCCCGAGGCAGACCGTGGGCACCTTCACCCGGCCCAGCATCACCCCCTCCATCGACACCGCCACCGCGACGCTGCGGATGAACACCGGCATCACGGTCACCGCGGCGGCCGCCGCCAGGCTCAACGAGGCGCTCGGCACCACCGGCTTCAGCGGCGACGGCCCCCTGCTCCCCGCCCGCATCGACGCCGCGCTCGACCCCTCCGTCGACCTGCGCACCGCCCTCAACCTGGGCCACCGTCCGGCCCCGGCGGCCGGCGAAGGGCACCGCTCGGCCGGGGCCTGGGAGGGAGAAGAGCCGTTGGCGGAGTGATCGGGGGACCGGTGAGCCGGCCCCCGCCCGGCCGACCCGGATGCCCCCTGCGGGCCCGGCCCGCCAGGCGGACCAGGCGGAGTTCACCGCCCCTGAGGAGCCCACGGCAGCCGCAGCCCATCGCCGTGGCGCCGGGGGATCAGATGGACATGGGCGTGGAAGACCGTCTGCGTCGCCGCAGGGCCGACGGCGGTGATGAGGTTCAGATCCCCGGCGAGTTCCGCGCCCAGCTCCGCCGCGCGCTGCATCACGGCAGCGGTCACCGCCGGGTCGGTCGTCGCGTCCCGGACATGGCGACGCGGAATGACCAGGAGGTGTCCGGGCGTGACCGGACGGCGGGGCTCGATCGCGAAGGCGTCCGGCCAGTCCCGGACGAGCGGGGTCGGCTCCGTACCGGCGGCCATATGGCAGAAGGCGCAGGCCTCCAGTTGCCTGGCGGGTTCACTGTGGATCAAGGGGCGGGCGAGATCGCGGTGTTCGACATCGGCCGCGGTCCCGCGCTCGGCGAGCCAGTCGCCGACGGCGCGGGCGACGGCCGGGGCCCGGTGGCGGCCGTACCAGCAGGCGACGTACAGGTGCACCGTCTCGCCGCTGCCGGCCCGGTGCAGGGCGAGCAGCTGACGCCCGGTGTGCTCGACGGTCTGCCGGGCGTCCGGGGCGGACAGCACGTAGTCACGGACCTCGGGGTGCAGACCCGTCAGTGGGACCAGTGACGCGGTGACCGCGGTGTCGGCCGGGTCCCACATCCGGTCGCGGACGTCGAGCACGAGCGCGCCGGTGTCATGCCGGGGCGGGGCACCCCAGCGGGCGCCGTAGGACGTGATCCGGATCGGGGCGGTACTACTGCTGGTCATGGGCTCTCCTGCTGCGTGGAGACGGGGCCGGGAAGGGCGGGAGACAGGTGCGCGTCGTTGTCGCGGACGACGGCGGACGGCGGGGAGCAGTCGTCGGGCGGCGAGCTCGGCATTCGGGCGGCGGCCATCGGTCCGGCCGTCAGGGCGTCGGGGCGTCGGTTTCTCCCCCGGTTCTCCTGCGGCAGATGTACCGGACATCGCGTGGTCATGCGGGCTTCTCCGGGCCGGGGGTTCCTGGTCGTGACGGGCGCCGGGCGGCCGAGGGCAGCCGACAGGCAATGGGTGTACCGCGTTCCGGGTTCGTTCAGCTACCGGTCACGCTCCCCGCCCACTCTCTGGAATGAGATATTCCGCTTGGTGACACCGCTGTGGTCGGGCATCCCGCCACGGCACGGAGGGCCGCATGGCCGGTATGACCCAGATCCCCACCAACCGCCGTCACTTTCTCCTCACTTCCGGTGCCGCCGTCGCCGCGGCCGGTGCCACCTGGGCACTGCCGGGACAGCGCAGCAGCGCGGCACCGGACGCCGGTCACGCACAGACACTGCCCCGCCCGGCGCCGGCCCGCCCCGCCGCTCACCGGGCGGCGCCGTACGGAGCGACCACGCTGGACACCACGGCGCGCCCGGTCGGCAACGGCGGCTACCGCCGCCTCACGTCCGGCCCCGGCTGGCCGCTGGTCGTCCGGGGTGAACTCGCCGCCGCGGCGTCCGGACGCCAGGACCGGCGGACCGCCCTGGCGTGCTTCCTCCAGTTCACCGACCTCCATGTGGTCGACGTCCAGAGCCCGTTGCGCACCGAGTTCCTGCGCGCCGGGTCGCCGGGGTCGTGGCGGGCCCAGGAGGCGCTGTCGGTGGCCGGTTCGGTCTCGCTCGTGGAGCAGGCGAACGCGCTCGGCGGCGGACCGCACACGGGCCGCCCGCCGGCGTTCGTGATGTCCACGGGTGACAACATCGACAACCACTCGATGGTGGAGCTGGAGTGGTTCCTCACCCTGATGAGCGGCGGCCGCATCACCCCCAACACCGGGGACCCGGCTTCCTTCGAGGGCGTACAGAACTCCGGTCTCCCGTTGTACTGGCACCCGGACGACGGCCTGCGCGACCAGGACAAGAAGCGGGGCCTGCCGCAGCTGCCCGGCTACCTCGACGCCGCGATGCGCCCGGTCGTCAGCCCCGGTCTGCGGATGCCCTGGTACTCGACGCCCGGCAACCACGACGACCTGCCGGGAGGCTGTCTGGCCCCGCAGGACCCGGTGCTGACGGAGTACATCACCGGGGCGCGCAAGCTGTTCTCCGTACCGGACGCCGATGTCGCCGCGTTCGCGAGGGTGCTGGACTCCGGCGACGACCCCAAGAGCACCGTGCTCAAGGACATCCTCGCCCGCAACGCCGCCCGCGCACGGACCGTGACGCCCGACGAGCGCCGGCGCATGGCCACCCCGCACGAGTACCTGCGGGCCCATCTGGACCCGGGTTTCGCCGGTGCGGGACCCGTCGGGCACGGCTACACCGACAACCACCTCGACGGCGACCGGATGTACTACTCCTTCACCGTCGCCGAGGGAGTCATCGGCATCAGCATCGACACCACCTACCGCAGCGGCCACTACGAAGGGTCGCTCGGCACCGAGCAACTCCGTTGGCTGGAGCGGACACTGGCCGCCCACAGCTCCCGCCATTACGACGCGGACGGCCGGCTGGTACGCAACGCCGGCGCCGATGACGCCCACATCCTGGTGTTCAGCCACCATCACAGCCCGAGCATGACCCGGCGGCCCGACGCGGCGCGCGCGGAGGAGACACGGCACGACGGCGAGGAGGTCATCGCCCTGCTGAGCCGGTTCCCGAACGTGGTCGCGTGGATCAACGGCCACAGCCACGTCAACCGCGTCACCCCGCACGCCCACCCGACGGCCGCCCGCTCCTTCTGGGAGGTCAACACCGCCTCCCACGTGGACTATCCGCAGCATGCCCGGGTCATCGAACTCGTCGACAACCACGACGGGACGCTGTCCCTGTTCACCACCCTCATCGAGTCCGCCGCACCGCACCGCACGGACTTCGACGACCTGTCGTCCGTCGGGCTCGCGTCCCTCTACCGCGAGCTGTCCTACAACGCCCCCGGTCTCGCCGCCGGCATGAGCGGCACGGTCCACGAGGCCATGGCGGGCACCCCGGCGGACCGCAACACCGAACTCCTCCTCCGGCGGGCCTGACCCGGGCCGCACCGCGCCGGCCGGGGACGGCCACGGCCGGCGTCACCCCCCTCCCGGAGCCACCCACTCCGCATCCCACGCCTCCGCACCCCCGTCGCCGCCCCACGCCCGCTGTCCGGAGCCGCGCGCTGAGGCGTCCGGGGGACCCCGGCCGACGTGCTGCGGCCCCGCGGTGGGGGCGGGCAGTACCGTCAGGGGGTGCATATCGACAGATATGCCGCAGAACAACACCAATGGTGGAGTCTGTATGCCCCCCTCCGTCACACCGCGGCCGGCCCGACGGCGGATCGCCGGGACCCTGTGCGTGCTGCTGGCCGTCGGCGTCGTCATCACCGGACTGGTCCAGGCGGCGCCGTCCGCCACACCTCAGGCGCTCGATCCACGGATCACCGCGATCATGCGGAAACCGGAGTACCGGCACGCCCAGTGGGGGCTGTTCCAGCAGAACCCGCGAACGGGCAAGGTGACCCAGTCCCAGTACGCCGACCAGCTCTTCATTCCCGGTTCCACGGCCAAGCTGTTCAGCGTCAGCGGCGCCTGGCACACCCTGGGCGGCGACCACCACTTCGTCACGCCCGTGCACGCCGTGGGGCAGCGCCGGAACGCGACCCTCAAGGGCGACCTGGACCTGGTCGCCCAGGGCGATCTGACCCTCGGCGGAAGAACACGCAAGGACGGCACCGTCGCCTACACCACCATCGACCACACCTACGCCAACGACATCCCCGGAGCCACCCTCACCCCGGAGAACCCGCTGGCCGGTATCGACGAGCTGGCCCGGCAGGTGCGTGCCGCGGGAATCCGGCGGGTCGACGGCGATGTGGTCGTCGACGCACGGCTGTTCCGGCCGGACCCCGCCCTCGATCCGGTGCCCACACCGCTGATCATCAATGACAACGTGATCGATCTGCTCACCACGCCCGGCGCCGCGGCGGGCACCCCCGCCGGGCTGGACTGGCGCCCGAAGGTCGCGCCCTACCACGTCACCTCCTCCGTCCGCACGGTCGCGGCGGGCCGGCCGTCCGACATCACCGTGCGCAGCTCCGCCGACGGCACCCGCATCCAGCTGTCCGGCACCATCGCCGCCGGTTCGGCCCCCGCCCTGCGGATCTCGCCCGTCAAGGACCCGAACGCCTTCGGCCGCACCGCCCTGATCGAGGCGCTCCAGCGGGCCGGCGTCGAGGTCCGCGCGAAGGCCGTCGGCCCCAACCCCGTCCGCCGGCTGCCGCGCACCTACCAGGGCGCCCCCACCGTGGCCCGCTACACCTCCCCCGACTTCGCCCAGTACGCCAAGCTCATCTTCAAGGTGAGCCACAATCTCGGGGCGAACCTGGGGGTGTGCCTGATGGCCACCAGTACGGGGAGCACCGACTGCGCGGACGGGTTCCCGGTCCTCGCCAAGTTCCTGGACGGCGCTCAGGTGGACCGCAAGGCCGTACAGCTCGCCGACGGCCGCGGCGGCAACCCCGCCGACCGGACCACCCCTCGTGCCGTGGCGCAGATCCTGACGTACTGGCAGCGCACCCCCGAGGCGCGGCGCTTCCGCACCGCACTGCCGATCCTGGGCGTCGACGGCTCGCTGGCCGACTCCTGCCGCAGCTGTCCCTCACGCGGCAGGGTCTTCGCCAAGACCGGCACCGCGGCGGGCGGCGACTTCCTCAACGACCGCCTGGCCGTGGGCGCCGAAACCACCGGCGGCTATCTGGAGACCCGCAAGGGCCACTTCGACGTCTTCTTCGCCGGGGTGAACGGCGCCGCCACCCTCGACGCCGACATCAACGGCGTCCTGTCCATCGGCGACGACGTGGCCGACGTCGCCGCCTACCTCCAACAACAGTCCGCCGGGGGGAAGTGAGCGGAGGGGGCGGGGCGGGCGCGGCGCCCGGTCGACCCCTGAGGACTTAATTGGCATCTTGGATGCAACTTCTATAGAGTGCTCGTGTGCGACTGACCAAAAGCACCGACATCGCCCTCCGCGTCGCCATGCGTCTGGCGGTACTCGGGGACCCGGGTGACGCGCCCACCACCCGCGAGGTGGCGAGCGCCGTCCAGGTGCCGTACACCCACGCCGCCAAGGTCGTGAGCAAGCTCCAGCACCTCGGCGCCGTCGAGGCGCGGCGCGGACGCGGTGGCGGGCTGACACTGACGGCCGCGGGGCGTACGGGGTCGCTCGGCCGGCTGGTACGGGAGCTGGAGGGGGTCGACGATGTCGTGGGGTGCGAGGACGATCCGCCGTGCCCCCTGCGCGGCGGCTGCCGGCTGCGCGGTGCACTACGGGCGGCACAGGAAGCGTTCTACGCCTCGCTCGATCCGCTCTCCATCGCCGACCTGGTCGAGTCGCCGACCGGTCCGCTGCTGCTCAGCCTGACACCCGCACCCGTCAGGGACTGAGCCACCCGGCATCCGCCAGGGGTGAGCCGTAGACCTGAAGCTACAGAAGCGCCCCCCACTCAACTCCGCTCGCACACCCCACCGTCGACACGAGCAAAAATATGCATCTCAGATGCCAGTTTCCGCCTCCCCCACCCTTCGAGAATCCGGAGCCGTCGATGCTGTCGCCGAAGTCCGCCGAGACCGTACGTGCCACCCTCCCCGCCGTGAGCGGAGCCATCGGGGAGATCACCGCGCTCTTCTACGAGAAGCTGTTCACCGCCCACCCCGCGCTGCTGCGTGACCTCTTCAACCGCGGCAACCAGGCCAACGGCAGTCAGCGACAGGCCCTCGCCGGTTCCATCGCCGCCTTCGCGCGCCATCTCCTCGAACACCCGGACAGCCGGCCGGACGCGCTGCTCGCGCGGATCGCGCACAAGCACGCCTCGCTCGGGGTGCGTCCCGAGCAGTACCCGATCGTGCGGGAGCACCTCTTCGCGGCCATCGCCGAGGTGCTGGGCGACGCGGTGACCGACGCCGTGGTGCGGGCCTGGGACGAGGTGTACTGGTTGATGGCCCATGCCCTGATCGCCATCGAGCAGCGGCTCGCGGCGGAGGCCGGTGTACGGGACGGCGCGGTGTGGCGGCCCTACCGGGTGGCCGGACGGATCGAGGAGACCGACGAAGTGGCCACCTTCCTCCTGCGGCCGGCCGACGGTGCGCCCGTACCGGCGTCCCGGCCCGGCCAGTATGTCTCCGTACAGGTCCAACTCCCGGACGGCGCACGGCAGATACGCCAGTACAGCCTCTCCGGGCAGCCGGACGGCGGGCTCCAGATCTCCGTGAAGCGGGTGGTGGCCGGCGGGCGGCCCGGCGCCCCGGCCGACAGCCCCGCGGGCGAGGTGTCCGGGTACCTCCACTCGCGGGTGCACGGCGGCGAGATCCTCCATGTGAGCCCGCCGTTCGGTGCCGTGGTGCTGCCCGAGGACGGCGACGGGCCCCTGCTCCTCGCCTCGGCGGGCATCGGCTGCACCCCGATGGCCGGCATGCTCACGCATCTCGCCGCCACCGGCTCCCGGCGCCGCATCCTCACCGCGCACGCCGACCGCTCCCCCGCCACCCACCCGTTCCGTACGGATCTCCGGCGGCTCACCGGCAAGCTCGCCGACGCGACGGCGGACGTCTGGTACGAGGAGGGAGCCCCGGGCGAGGAGGAGTGCGCGGGCCGGGAGACGGGCGGTGCGGTCGACGCGGTGACCGTGCGCGCCGGGCTGATGGATCTGACGCTGCTGGCCATCCCGGCCGGCACCACCGCGTATCTGTGCGGGCCGGTGCCGTTCATGAAGGCGGCACGGGCGCAACTGCTGGATTCCGGCGTACCGTCCGCGGCGATCCACTACGAGGTCTTCGGACCGGACCTCGGGCTGTAGGGCAGCACCGAGGCACGTCCTCCCGGAGAGGCACCAGGCCGTGCCTTGTACCTCCACGCCCCGTGAACTGGGCGGCGGCCAGCGGCCGGTGACGTGGTGACAGCCTTGCCGCCGGCCGGTGCGGGCAGCATGATGCGGGGAATGACAGCACATCTGCCTTCCGCCCCACCGGCCGTGGTCCGGCTGACGCGGTTCACCAAGACGGAACTGACCGAGATCCTCGGCGAGGGCGAGGACGCCTTCGGAGTCGCCTGGACCGGGCTGACCTGGCGGGCGAAGCAGGAGCACTTCGGCATCGAACGGGACGGCCGCCTCGTGGCGCACACCGGCCTGGTGACGGTTCCGCTGTCGATCGGCTCCATCGAGACCCGAGCGGTCGGTGTCGGCGGGGTGGCCGTCGCCCCCGGCCTGCGCGGACAGGGGCTGGCGCGGAGCGTGATGACCGCCGCCCTGGAGCACGCCCGCACGATCGGCCCCCGGTACGGACTCCTCTTCTGCCGGTCGCCTCTCCTGCCCCTGTACGAGCGGCTCGGCTGGCGGCGGCTGGATGAGGACGTGGAGGTCGAGCAGCCCGGGGACACCACCGCGGTCATGCCGCTGGAGACCATGTGGACGCCCCTGCGTGACGGGGCGGAGTGGCCGCCGGGACCGGTGCGGCTGCGCTCACTGCCCATGTGAGCGAGGGGCGTTGAGATCCTGACGGACCGGCCGCAGCCCTGGCATCCGGTCCGCTGCGCGTCGGCGCGGGACTGCCACGGGAGTTCGTATGTGTCCTTCGTCCGCGTGGAGACCCGGCGCGTCGTTTGGACAGCTCACGGGCCTCCGACACCGTGAAGGCGTGCGCCCTCTCCTCCTTCGCCTCGTCGCAGCGACAACCGTTCTCCTGGCCGTCGGCGGCTGTATGTCCCTTCCCGCCGACGCTCCCCGGCACGACCCCGGCCCCGCACCGGGCGGACGCACCGTGGCCCCGGCCCGGCCCTCGCCACTGCTGATGCCCACCGAGGGGTCGCCGCGGGAGCGGCTGGTCGATGTCGCGTCCGTACGGAAGCGAGCGAAGCACTCCGTGGCGTCCGGGAAGGGACATGCCGGTGCCCGGCACACCGCGCCGGGGAAGCGGGTGGAACGGCGGCCCGTGGGACGGCCGGTGCCGCGGCACGCTCACTCCGCACCGTCGAGGCCGCGTCCGGCGCGGGTACACCCGGCGCCGAGGCAGCGGCACCACGTGGAGACACCGCCCCGTACGCTCCGGCGGCCGCGGCCCCGCTCGACGGTCGACGCCGGAGTGGTCTGCCGGATGGCCGCCGGCCGGGTCCGGGCGGATCTGCTGCGGCTGTGCCGGCGGACGTACGGGCGCTGACCGGCGAGAATGCTGTCGGCACAGGAAGAGGGAGCCGGCAGATGCAGAGCAATCAAGGTCCTCAGGAAGGACCGGCGCGGGACTGGGACACGGACGCCATACGGGCCCGGCTCGGTGAACTGGCGCGGCAGGACCCGGAGTGCGCCCGGTTCGGCGCCGACGAGCACCGCTACCGGCTGAGCCCGCCGCTGCCCGAGGCGGCGCTCCGCGCCTTCGAGGAGCGGTACGCCGTCAGACTGCCCGCTGCCTACCGGACGTTCCTCGCCCAGGTGGGCGGCTCCGGGGCAGGCCCCCAATACGGACTGCTGCCGCTCGACGAGCCCGTCCCCGCCGAGAGCGACGAGGCCGTCGACGATCTGCGGGAACTGGACCGGCGTCCGGGCTTCCTGTCGGCGCCGTTCCCGCTCTCCGAGGAGTGGCGGGGCAGTCCGGCCGAGCGATGCGACGAGGAGGCGGAGCGCACGAGGGTGGCCGGGTCGCTGGTCATCACCGAGTCGGGGTGCGGGGCGTTCGTCCGGCTCGTCGTGACCGGGCCGTCCGCCGGTCAGGTCTGGTTCGACGACATGACCTGGGGGCAGATCAGCCCCGGCCCCGACTTCCGGGCCGCATGTACCGCGCCACCAACAGGAGAGGCTCAGCCATGCCACTGGACATTCCAAGCGTCACGCAGACGGAGGAGGAGCGCCTGGCCGAACTCG
>NZ_JBSFJF010000097.1:0-21149 GCF_053597915.1 Streptomyces sp. NPDC001219
GGAGGGGGGACGGGGGACGGGGCGGGGCGGGGGGTGACGGGGGGCGGGAGCGCCCGCACCCCCAAGCGGCCTCGCGGGCCGGATGCCGCCCGCAGGCGCCCCCGCCCCCTCACCGCCCGTACGCGGTCGGCGGGACCCCGACGGTCGCGGTGACGTCGCGCACCAGGTGTGCCTGGTCGCTGTAGCCCAGCTCGGCGGCGAGTGCGGCCCAGTCGACCTCCGTACCGGACCCGGCGTGTTCCAGGGCCTCGTGCACCCGGTAGCGCAGCAGCACCCACTTGGGGCTGACCCCGACGTAGCCGGCGAACAGTCGCTGCAGGGCCCGTACGGACAGGCCCTCGGTCCGCGCGAAGTCCGCGACCCGGCGGATCGTGCGGTCCCCGCGGATGCGGTCGGCCAGCCCCATGGCCAGCTCGGCGTGCGCGAGAACTCGTGGACCGCCCCGCAGCAGCGGGGTCAGAAAGGCGTCGAGCGCGGCCACCCGGTCGTCCTCGCCGGCGGGTTCCAGTACGGCGGCCGCGGCGTCACCGGGCCCGAAGGCCGCGGCCAGCGGCAGTCGGCGGTCCGTCCAGTCCGTGGCCGGCCGCTCCGGGGTGAACGGCCGGAAGCCACCGGGCCGGAACTGCACCCCGCACACCCGCCCGCGCCCCGCCAGCTTCTGCGCGAACAGCTCCAGCCCGACGCCCGCGACCTCGCCGAAACCCGGGCGGTCGGCGTACCGCTGGAAGACGAGGTTCACGCACGGGTGCGGGACGACATGTGTGGCGTACGGCTCGGACAGGTCCCAGTCGATCAGCCAGTAGTGCTCGACGTAGGGGCGCAGCGCCGCGGTGGGGGTGCGGCGCCGGAAGTGCACCCGCGCGAGGAGTCCCGGGGCGTCCACGATGCCCCGGGTGTCGCGCCGAGGAGCGGCCATACCGCGATCGTAGGACGGTGCACCGGCTGGCGTGAGGCGGCGGTGTCGCGTTTTTTCAATCCGTCGGGGCCGGCCGTCCGTAGCGTCCTCGGTATGAACGACAGACACGACATTCCGGATGTCACGCCCATGGACGCGCCGACGCATACGGCACAGACGCCCGCCACGCCCCAGGAGTCCCGCCCCTCCACCGCGCCCCCGCCGATCAGCGAGCTGCTCGACGCGGCGGCCGGGGCGGCGCTCCCGGTACTGCGCGCGGTGCGTGACGACCAGCTGGGGCGGCCGACGCCCTGCGCCGAGTACGACGTACGGGCGCTGCTCAACCACCTCTTCCAGGTGGTCGTCGCCTTCCAGTCGCTGGCCGCGAAGAAGGACGTGGATTTCAGCCACACCCCGGACCGGCTCGGCGCGTACGGGGCGCGGTGGCCCGACCGGTTCGCGGACGAGACGGCGCGGCTGGTCGAGGCGTGGGCGGCGCCGGGCGCGGAGGACGGGCTGACCGGCGGGATGCGGCTGCCGGCCCGGACCGTCGGCGCGATGGTGCTGCTGGACCTGACCGTGCACGCGTGGGACCTGGCGCGGGCGACCGGCCTGCCGTACACGCCCGCCGCCGGCTGTGTGGCCGAGCTGCGGGAGCTGGCCGCCCGGATGGGCCCGACGGCCCGCACGATGAACGTCTTCGCCGCACCGGTCCCCGTACCGCCCGGCGCCGGTGACCTGGAGTCGCTGCTGGCGGAGACGGGCCGTGACCCGCATTGGAGGCCTGCTGAAGCGGACGGCTGAAGGGGCGTCGGCCGCCGTCCGGAGATGGCTGGATGAAGAGCGCGCCGCCCGGACTTCGTGCCTAGGGTGAAGCCCACCGGCAGTCGTGCAACGAGGCGGAGGCAGCCCGCAGATGGAAGAGCACCGCACCGCCCGTGACCGCCTCCCCGACGCACTGGCCGAGTTCTACGGGCTGGTGCCACTGCCCCGTGAGGGCGGGCGGTACCGATCCACCTGGGAGGGCCCCGAGCGCCCCGACGGGCGGCCCGAGGGGACGGCGATCGTGATGCTGCTGACCGCCGAACCGGGCGACTTCTCCGCCCTGCACCGGCTGCCGACCGACGAGATCTGGCACTTCTACCGGGGCGATCCGCTCACCCTCCACCTCCTCCGGGAGGACTCCGGCGGGGGCACGGCCCGGACGGTCGTCCTCGGGCCGGACGTCCTGGACGGGCAGCACGTCCAGTTCACGGTCCCGGCCGGGACGTGGATGGCCGCCGAGGTCGCCGACGGCGGCTCCTGGGCGCTCTTCGGCTGCACGATGGCGCCCGGTTTCACCTTCGAGGACTACGAGCACGGGGACGGCGCCGTACTGGCCGCGCGCTTCCCCGAGGAGGCAGCGTGGATCACCGCCCTGAGCCGGCCATGACCGACACCCCGGCCGGCGACACCCCGGCCGAGGCCACTCGCCACCCCGCCCTCCCCGACCTCCGGGGCCAGGTCGTCCTCGTCACCGGCGCCGCCGGCGTCCTCGGCCGCGGTATCGCGCTGCGGTTCGCCGCCGCGGGGGCCGCCGTCGTGGCGCACTACCGCACGGGCGCCGACGCCGCACGGGAGCTGGTCGCGCGGATCGCGGCGGACGGCGGGAGCGCGCTGGCACTCCAGGCGGACCTGGCCGTGGAGGAGGAGTGCCACCGGCTGGTGACGGAGGCGGCCGGCTGGCGCGGCCGGCTCACCGCGCTGGTGAACAACGCGGGCGTGCAGCCGACCCAGGAGCTGGCGGCGATGTCGCTCGCCGACTGGCGGGCGGTGACGGACCCGAACGTGCACAGCGTCTTCGCCTGCACCCAGGCCGCGGCGGCCGTGATGCGGGCGGCCGGCGGCGGATCGGTGACCCATATCGCCTCGATCGAGGCGGACCGCCCGGCGCCCTCGCACGCCCACTACTGCGCGTCGAAGGCGGCGGTGGTGATGCACGCCCGCGCCGCGGCGCTCGAATACGGCCCGGACGGCATCCGCGTCAACAGCGTCTCGCCGGGCCTGATCGGCCGGCCCGGCCTGGCGGAGGACTGGCCGGAGGGGGTGCGGCGCTGGCAGGCGGCCGTCCCCACCGGGCGGTTGGGCACACCGCAGGACGTGGGCGACGCCTGTGTCTTCCTCGCCTCGCCGATGGCGGCCTGGATCACCGGGCACGATCTGGTCGTGGACGGCGGTGTCTCGGCGCGCCCCACGTGGTGATGGGCCCGGCGCCGCCCTCCTGGGCGGGCGCCGCGCCCGCGCTGAACCGTTACGGCCAGACCAGGCAGTACGCCTGGTGCCCCGCCTCGTGCAGCCGGTGGCTGAAGTCCTGCCACTCGTGCAGCAGCTGGTAGACGCCGAAGGCGTCCCGCGGGCCGCCGCGGTCGGGAACCGTCGACCAGATGAAGGCGGCCGCGCCGACCGACTCCTCGCCGACCCCGCGCAGCGGATCGACCACGGTCATGGGGAGCTTGACGACGGCGTAGTCGGGGTGGAGGACGACAAGCTCCAGCGGCGGAACCTTATGGAGCGGTATGCCCTCTATACCGGTGAGGACCATGGCGGCCATCGTCTCCGGCTTGATCTTGCTGAACATGCCGCCCATGCCGAGCTCGTCACCGCCGAGCTCCTCGGGACGCATGGAGACCGGTACCCGGGCCGCGGTCGCGCCGTTGGGCGCACCGAAGTACCTGTACGTCACCCCCATGCGGCCGCCTCTGATTTCCCCGCCCGTGGTCCTGTCGCCCGTGGTGTCCTCGCGCGTGGTCCGCTCGCCCGTGGTGTCCTCGCGCCGGTGACGGCCGCGCTGGGCGCGGTCGGGACCCCGGTCATTGGTTCCCTCGCCCAGTTCGCCACCGCGATGCATATCTCCACCCGACCACTCGCAGCCCCAGCCGCGCAACCCGATCATCGTCTCAGAGACCTCCCCCGTCACCGGCGTGTGAAACGCCCGGCCGCACGCCCCCGTGCGCCTCTGAGACCATTGCTTGCGTGACTTACTCGTACGTCTCCACAGTTTCGCAGACGAGTGGGGGCTGACGCCCGGTCGAAAGCGAGAGGAATCAAAAAAGGATCGAGATTGAACCGAGCGGCGCCTGAAGGCGTACCGCGAGGGGATTCCCGCACCGATGTCAGCCGGGCCGCGTCCGCGCGCCGCCGCCCTCCCTCCGTTCACGCAGGTCAGGATCGCCGTGTCTTTTCCCTATGAAGCCCCTGTTTCGCAGTCGCTGTTCGACCGTGCGTCCGCCGTGACGCCGGGCGGCGTCAATTCACCGGTGCGGGCGTTCCGCGCGGTGGGCGGTACGCCCCGGTTCATGGTGTCCGGTACCGGTCCGTACCTCACCGACGCCGACGGCCGTGAGTACGTCGACCTCGTGTGCTCGTGGGGACCGATGATCCTCGGCCACTCGCACCCCGAGGTCATCGCCGCGGTCCAGGAGGCCGTCGCACGCGGTACGTCCTTCGGTACGCCGGGGGCGGGTGAGGTCGAGCTGGCCGAGGAGATCGTGGCCCGGGTCGAGCCGGTCGAGCAGGTACGGCTGGTCTCCAGCGGCACCGAGGCGACCATGTCGGCGATCCGGCTGGCCCGCGGCTTCACCGGCCGCCCGAAGGTCGTCAAGTTCGCCGGCTGCTACCACGGGCACGTGGACGCGCTGCTGGCCGCGGCCGGGTCGGGCGTGGCGACCCTCGGTCTGCCCGACACGCCGGGCGTCACCGGCGCGCAGGCCGGCGACACGCTCGTGCTGCCGTACAACGACCTGGAGGCGGTGCGGGCCGCGTTCGCCGCGCACCCGGGCGAGATCGCCTGTGTGATCACGGAGGCGTCGCCGGGCAACATGGGCGTGGTGCCGCCGCTGCCGGGCTTCAACCAGGGCCTGAAGGACCTCTGCTCCGCGAACGGCGCGCTCTACATCTCCGACGAGGTGATGACCGGCTTCCGCGTCAGCAGGTCCGGCTGGTACGGGATCGACGGGGTACGTCCGGATCTGATGACCTTCGGGAAGGTCATGGGCGGCGGCTTCCCGGCGGCGGCCTTCGGTGGCCGCGCGGACGTCATGGCGCATCTCGCCCCGGCCGGCCCGGTCTACCAGGCGGGCACCCTGTCCGGGAACCCGGTCGCCACCGCCGCCGGTGTCGCGCAGCTGCGGCTGCTGGACGACGCCGCGTACGAGCGGCTCGACGCGGTGTCGGCGGAGCTGCGGGGCCTGGTCACCGCCGCGCTGGCGAAGGAGGGCGTGGCGCACCGCCTGCAGGCCGCGGGCAACATGTTCACGGTCTTCTTCACGGACGCCGAGGTGACCGACTACGACTCGGCCAAGAAGCAGGAGCTGTTCCGCTTCACCGCCTTCTTCCACTCGATGCTGGCGCAGGGCGTCTACCTCCCGCCGTCCGCCTTCGAGTCGTGGTTCGTCTCGACCGCGCACGACACGGCGGCCGTCGAGCGGATCGCCGCCGCACTGCCGGCCGCCGCGCGCGCCGCGGCCGCCGCGACGGCCTGACCAGGCTCCGGCGCACGGGCCGGGCGACCGCTTGAGACGACTGAATGAATGGGTGACATGAGCAGCGAAGACATCACCGTCGTGCATCTGATGCGGCACGGCGAGGTGCACAACCCCGACGGCGTGCTCTACGGCCGCCGCCCCGGCTACCACCTCTCCGACCTCGGCCGGAAGATGGCCGACCGGGTGGCGGAGCATCTCGCGGAGCGCGACATCACCCATGTCGTCGCCTCGCCGCTGGAGCGCGCGCAGGAGACCGCGGCGCCGGTCGCCGACGCGCACGGGCTGGAGCTGGCCAGCGACGACCGGCTGATCGAGGCGGGCAACGTCTTCGAGGGCAAGACCTTCGGGGTCGGCGACGGCGCGCTGAAGAAGCCGGGGAACTGGCGGTACCTGACGAACCCGTTCCGGCCGTCCTGGGGCGAGCCGTACATCGAGCAGGTCGTCCGGATGATGGCGGCGCTCGGCGCGGCGCGCGATGCCGCGCGGGGCCACGAGGCGGTGGCGGTCAGCCACCAGCTGCCGATCTGGATCGTGCGCAGCTTCGCGGAGCGGCGGCGGCTGTGGCACGACCCGCGGAAGCGGCAGTGCACGCTGGCCTCGCTGACGTCGTTCACCTTCCAGGGCGACAAGATCATTTCGGTGGGGTACAGCGAACCGGCGCGCGACCTGGTTCCCTCCCATCTTCTGGCGGGCGCCAAACCCGTCAAGGGAAAGGCCAAGGCATTCGGTGCCTGACGCTGCATCACATGGCGCAACGTCAAAAGCCCGCGGAATGAAATACCTGAGCGACTGACCCGGAGTCCCCGACGCTCGACATGCCCTCCCCTCAGTTGTCCGTTTATATGGATATTGAGTTCGGCGAGCACGAGGGGACGAGGGTATGCGCGCGATCAGTCGGCGAAACCTGCTGAGTATGGGCGTCGGTGCGGCCGCGGCGCCGGTCGTCGCCGGCTGCTCCTCGTCGGACTCGGACACGGGGGCCAACAAACAGCGCGTGAAGCACGCCGTTCAGGCCCGCCCCCAGCTCATCGGTGACGGTTCGACAGCCCATTCCGGAGCCCAGCCGCATCAGCCGAAATCCCCCGAACGGCTGGAGCCCGGTCAGACCCCGCCACAGTTCGTGGTGTTTTCCTGGGACGGCGCGGGAGAGGTCGGCAACGGCCTCTTCCCCCGCTTTCTCAAGCTCGCCAGGGACCACGGCGCGGCCATGACCTTCTTCCTCTCCGGGGTGTATCTCCTCCCCGAATCCCAGCGGCACCTCTACGAGCCGCCGAACAACCCGCGGGGCGCCTCCGACATCGGCTACCTCAGTGACGACCACATCAGGGAGACGCTGAAGTACGTGCGGGAGGCCTGGCTGGACGGCCACGAGATCGGCACCCACTTCAACGGGCACTTCTGCTCCGGCACGGGTGCCGTCCGGCACTGGACCCCGGAGGAGTGGCAGTCCGAGATCGACCAGGCGGTGGCCTTCGTCACCCGGTGGCGTACCCACACCGGATTCACCGATATGGACCCGCTGCCCTTCGACTACCGGAAGGAACTGGTCGGCAGCCGGACGCCGTGCCTCCTCGGGCAGCGGAATCTGCTGCCCACCGCCAGGGGAATCGGCTGGCGCTACGACGCCAGTTCGCCCGGCGGTGTGCAGATGTGGCCGAAGAAGAAAATGGGCCTCTGGGACTTCCCGCTCCAGCAGATCCCGTTCCCGGGCCACTCTTTCGAGGTCCTCTCGATGGACTACAACATCCTCGCCAACCAGTCGAAGAACTCGACGAAGGCCCCGCCGGTCAACTACCCGGGCTGGCGGCAGCAGGCCACCGACGCCTATATCTCCGGATTCCGCCGCGCCTACGAGACCAACCGGGCCCCCTTCTTCGTCGGAAACCACTTCGAGCAGTGGAACGGCGGCATCTACATGGACGCCGTCGAGGACGCGATCAAGCACATCGCCAACGAGCAGACCCGGGATGTCCGTCTGGTGTCGTTCCGGCAGTTCACCGACTGGATCGACGCACAGGACCCGGAGGTGCTGCACAAGCTCCAGCGCATCCCCGTCGGGCAGCGGCCCGCCGGCGGCTGGAAGGCGTACCTGACAGCGGCCTGACAAGCACCGCCGCGGGACGGCCCGGCCGGCGAAGGGGGGTGTGGAAGATCCGGAATACGCCCATGCGAAACTTTTCACATGAGTGCCTGCCGCGCCCCACGCCGCCTTGCGAGCCGCCGTCGCGTCACCCTGCTCACCGCGGGGGCCGCGGTCGCCGCGCTGACGCTGAGCGCCTGCGGCGACGGCGCCTCCGGCGGCTCGGCCCAGACCCGGTTCGTCCAGGGCAAGAACGGGGTCGACACCGTCAGGAAGGCCGAGCGCCAAGCGGCGCCCGAGCTCTCCGGTGAGAGCACCACAGGCAAGAAGCTCGACGTCGCCGACTACAAGGGCAAGGTCGTCATCCTCAACGTCTGGGGATCATGGTGCGGCCCCTGCATCGCCGAGGCGCCGAACTTCTCCAAGGTCGCGAACGAGACCAAGGACAAGGGCGTCCAGTTCCTCGGGATCAACACCCGCGACTCCGAGAAGTCGCAGGCCACCAGCTTCGAGGAAGAGCACAAGGTGCCCTACCCGAGCCTCTTCGACCCGACCGGACGGCTGATGCTGCGCTTCCCCAAGGGCAGTCTCAACCCGCAGTCCATCCCCTCCACGATCGCCATCGACCGGCACGGCAAGATCGCCGCACGCTCGATCGGCCCGCTCGCGGAGGACGACCTGCGCAAGATGGTCGACCCGCTGATCGCCGAGAAGTGATCACGTGACCCTGCTCGCCGCCGCCGCGGAGAACCAGACCGTCCTCAACGGCACCCTCCTCGCCGCCGCCCCCATCGCGCTCCTCGCCGGGCTCGTCTCGTTCTTCTCGCCCTGCGTCCTGCCGCTGGTGCCCGGCTACATGTCGTACGTCACCGGCGTCACCGGCACCGACCTCGGCGAGGCCAGGCGCGGCCGGATGCTGGCCGGCGCCGGCCTCTTCGTCCTCGGCTTCACCGCCGTCTTCGTCTCCGGCGGCGCGCTCTTCGGATTCGTCGGCAGGGACCTCCAGGAGTACAAGGACGTCATCTCGCGCGTCCTCGGCGTCCTGATGATCGTGCTCGGGCTGGCCTTCGCCGGTGTCCTCAAGGGCTTCGGGCAGCGCGAGTTCCGCTTCCACAAGAAGCCCGCCATGGGCCTGGCCGGCGCCCCGGTGCTCGGCGTGCTCTTCGGCGTCGGCTGGACACCCTGCCTGAGCCCCACCTTCGCCGCCGTCAGCACCCTCACGTTCTACGATGCCAGCGCCGTCCGCGGCGCCCTGCTCACCGTGGCGTACTGCCTGGGCCTGGGCCTGCCGTTCATCGCGGTCGCGCTGGCCTTCCGCCGGGTGCTCGGCGCCTTCGGCTGGGTCAAGCGGCACTACCTGCTGGTCATGCGGCTCGGCGGCGGCATGATGATCGCGCTCGGCATCCTCCTGGTCACCGGCGTCTGGGACAGTCTGATGTCCGAGGTGCAGGCCTGGACGCAAAGCTCCACCGTTGGGATCTGATTGATGTCCACCAAGACCGGCACCCCCCGCGACGAGGGCCCCGCGGCCGACGCGGGCAGCGATCTCGGCGCGGCCGGGTCCCAGCTCTCGACCGCGCCCACGGAGGACGTCACCCTCCCCTCGCTCGGCCCCCTCGGCTGGGCGCGCTGGTTCTGGCGGCAGCTGACCTCGATGCGGGTCGCGCTGCTGCTGCTCTTCCTGCTGTCGATCGGCGCCATCCCCGGCTCGCTGATCCCGCAGACCAGCATCGACCCGGTCAAGGTCGACCAGTTCAAGACCGAGCACACCACCCTCGCCGACATCTACGACGCGCTCGGGATGTTCCACGTCTACAGCTCGGTGTGGTTCTCGGCGATCTACCTGCTGCTGTTCATCTCGCTGATCGGCTGCATCGTGCCGCGCAGCTGGCAGTTCGTCGGACAGCTCCGCGGCCGCCCGCCGGCCGCCCCGCGCCGGCTGACCCGGCTGCCCGCCTACACCACCTGGCACACCGCCGCGGCGCCCGAGGAGGTCCTCGGGGCGGCACAGCGGATGCTGCGGAAGCGGCGGTTCCGCGCCCACCGGGACGGGACCGCCGTCGCCGCCGAGAAGGGCTATCTGCGGGAGGTCGGCAACCTCGTCTTCCACGTCGCGCTGATCGTGATGCTGGTGGCGTTCGCCGTCGGCAGCCTGTGGAAGTCCGAGGGCGGCAAGCTGATCACCGAGGGCGACGGCTTCGCCAACAGCCTCACCCAGTACGACGACTTCAAGTCCGGCGCCTTCTTCGACACCGACACCCTGGAGCCCTTCGGCTTCACCCTCGACAAGTTCGAGGCGACCTACGAGCGGTCCGGCCCGCAGAAGGGCACCCCGCGGGTCTTCCGCGCCCACATCACGTACTTCTCCGGCGCGGACGGCAAGGAGCACCGGACCGCGATCGAGGTGAACACCCCCCTCGACATCGCCGGCTCGAAGGTCTACCTGCTCTCGCACGGCTACTCGCCGGAGGTCACCGTCAAGGACGGCCGTGGCAAGGTCGTCTACAAGGGCGCGGTGCCCTTCCTCCCGCAGGACCCCAAGAACTTCACCTCCACCGGTGTGGTGAAGGTGCCCGGCGCGCAGACCAAGGACGGCAAGCCCAACCAGCTCGGCTTCCAGGGCTTCTTCGTGCCGACCTTCGGCGGCAAGGGCTCCGGCTCGATGTTCTCCCAGTTCCCCGCGCTGGACTACCCCGTGCTGACGCTCACCGCCTACCACGGTGACCTGGGCGTCGGCTCCGGGCTGCCGCAGAACGTCTACCAGCTCGACAAGAAGCGCCTCAAGCAGTACAAGGACAAGGGCGCCCCGGTCGCCAAGATGATGCTGCCCGGCGAGACCATGAAGCTCCCCGGCGGCGACGGCAGCATCAAGTTCACCGGCATCAAGAGCTGGGCCAGCTTCAAGATCAGCCACCAGCCCGGCAACGGCCTCGCCCTGACCGGCGCGGCCGCCGCCCTGATCGGCCTGGCCGGTTCGCTGTTCATCCAGCGGCGCCGGGTGTGGGTACGCGCCGAGACGGACACCGACGGCCGCACCGTCGTCGAGCTGGCCGGCCTCGGCCGCAGCGAGTCCGCCCGGCTGCCGGAGGAACTCGCCGAACTCGCGCTGGCGCTGGAACCCGACGCGCCGCTCGCCGCGGCCACCGGCGACGGCCCCGACCCCGAAGACCCCGCGGAGCCCACTGACTCTGACGGACCTGCTGACCCCTCTGAAGGAGCGCGCGCGTGAACCTCGCTGCCGCAGCCAACGAGACAATGGCGCACAACAGCAACCTGCTGGTGTATTCGGCGATGGCGGTCTACACACTCGCCTTCCTCGCCCACATGGCCGAGTGGGTGTTCGGCAGCCGCAGCAAGGTCGGCCGCACCGCCGCCGCCCTGACCGTCCAGGCCAAGGCCCCCGCGGCGGCGTCCGCCAGGGCCGGTGCGAGCGGCTCCGCCGGAACCGCCGTACTGGAGCGCCCCAAGGTCGTCACCCGGTCCGTCGCCGGCAGCCGCGACGTCCCCGACGGGCCGGGCGCCGCGGGCGGCACCGAGAAGGGCGACCTCTACGGACGGATCGCCATCTCGCTGACCGTGCTGGCCTGGGGGCTGCACGTGGGCGGCGTCGTCACCCGCGCCCTGTCCGTGCAGCGTGCCCCCTGGGGCAACATGTACGAGTTCTCCACCACCTTCGCCGCGGTCGCGGTGGGCCTCTTCCTGCTGCTGCTCGTGCTCAAGAAGAACGTCCGCTGGATCGGGCTCCCCCTGGTCACCAGCGTGCTGCTCGACCTCGGTCTGGCCGTTTCGGTGCTCTACACCGCCAGTGACCAGCTGGTGCCCGCGCTGCACTCGTACTGGCTGTGGATTCACGTCAGCTGCGCGATCATCTCCGGCGCGGCGCTCTACCTCGGCGCCGTCGCCACGCTGCTGTTCCTCTTCCGCGACCGCCACGAGGCCAAGCTCGCCGACCCGACGGCCAAGCAGCCCGGCGCGTTCGCCACCTCCGTGCTGGAGCGGCTGCCCGCGGCCTCCTCGCTGGACAAGTTCGCCTACCGCATCAACGCCACCGTCTTCCCGCTGTGGACGTTCACCATCATCGCGGGCGCCATCTGGGCCGAGGCCGCCTGGGGCCGCTACTGGGGCTGGGACCCCAAGGAGGTCTGGTCCTTCATCACCTGGGTCGCCTACGCCTGCTACCTGCACGCCCGCGCCACCGCCGGCTGGAAGGGCCGCAAGGCCGCCTGGCTCGGCCTGATCGCCTTCGTCTGCTACCTGTTCAACTACTACGGCGTGAACATCTTCGTGACGGGCCTGCACTCGTACGCGGGCGTCTGACCGCCGCGACCCGGGCACCCCAGGTGCCCCACGGCGGTGCCCACCGCCACCCCGGTGCCGTACGGGAAGCCCCGCCCAGGGGCCGCCCGTACGGCACAGCCGTTGTACGGGGAGCCCCGGCGGCAACCGCCGTGCGCGAGCAGCCCGGAGCCCGGCCCGCGCCCCTCAGCGCCGCCGGCGCCGGCCGCGCTCCTGGCGCGGGGCCCGCTGCCCGCCGCCCGGCAGCGTCGGCTTCGGCAGGTTCGCCACCTCCCACTGCGCCTCCGCCAGCTGCTCGGCGGTGTCGTCCGGCAGCCGCGGCGGGCGCCGCACCCGGTGGCGGAAGCCGAACGCCGAGGTCAGATCGCCGAAGGCGGACCGCCGCCAGTCGCTGATGTTCGGCTCCGCGACGCCCGTCCAGCGCTCCAGGAACTGCAGCACCGAGGTGTGGTCGAAGGCGTCGCCCGCGGCCCAGCCGCCCACCGTCCACGGCGACACGATCAGACACGGCACCCGGAAGCCGCCGCCGATCGGCAGGCCCCGGACGAACTCGTCCTTCGTCCCCGCGGGCGGCACCGGCGGCGGCACATGGTCGAAGAGCCCGTCGTTCTCGTCGTAATTGAGGATGAAGACCGTCTTGGCCCACACCTTCCGGTTGGACGCGATCGCCTCGATCTTCTTCGCGACGTAGTCGGCACCGGCGGCCGGCAGATAGTCCGGGTGCTCCGACTGATGGCTGGTCGGGATCAGCCAGGACACCGCCGGCAGCCGGTCGGCGCGGGCGTCGTCCTCGAAGGTGCCGGCCGGCTGCGCCCGCATCCCCCGCTCGTGGAGCGGCTCCCCGGGCTTGGCGTCCCGGAACGTCTGGAACTGCTCCAGGAGGTTGCAGCCGTAGTCGTCCTCCTCCTGGTACACCTTCCAGCTGATGCCCGCCGCCTCCAGCCGCTCGGCGTAGGTCGTCCAGCGGTACGGCCGCGGCGCGGTGTTGTTCAGCACCGGCCCGCCCAGGGTGCCGCCCGGGTCGAGGGTGCCGGTCATCCAGTACAGCCGGTTGGGCCAGGTCGGGCCGAAGACCGAGCAGAAGTAGTTGTCGCAGAGCGTGAACGTCTCCGCCAGGGCGAACTGGAAGGGGATGTCCGCGCGGGTGTGATAGCCCATCACGTACGGCCCGTTGACGCCGTCGGCCTTGCGGTGCGCGGGCAGCCAGCGGTCCATCTTCCCGCCGTTCCACGCCTCGTGCTGCACCGACCAGGCATGGCTGGTGGAGGGGATGGCCTGCGCGCTGGAGGTGTGCGTGTTCAGGCGGAACGGCAGCAGATAGCCGTCCGGGTTCTGCGCGTCCGGCTGATGGAACACCGACCGGCCGTCCGGCAGCGTCAGCGCGTCCGGGTCGGCGAAGCCACGGACGCCCCGCAGGGTGCCGAAGTAGTGGTCGAACGAGCGGTTCTCCTGCATCAGCATCACGACGTGCTCGACGTCGTGCAGCGAGCCGTGACGTGCGGGTCCGGCGGCGACGGCCTTCTGGACGCTGGGCGGCAGCAGCGACAGCGCGGCGGCGCCGCCGACCGCGCCGGCCGCGGAGCCGAGGAGTCTGCGTCGGGTCATGTCAGGCATATGTGCCACTCTCCCTGAGTCGCGGGAGCCCTCCGTGGGCCGACATGACTGTGGCGGCGGCTGTGTTCCCCGGGCAGGGGGAGGTTGCTGAACGATGCGTCAATTGGCTGTGAACGGCGCTCAGTTGGCCGGACCTCGCTACGACCCGTACGCCACACGAAGCAGCGCACGACGGACCGCGCGCCACCCGCAACTACGTGTTTACGAAGCCGCGTCAGGACACGCGGCTCAGGCCCGGAGTTCCCCCGGGTGCCGGGTAGGGACGCTCCTCGGGCAGCAGCGCGGCGGCCGCCGCGGTGTCCCCGGCCCGCACCCGCGCCCGCACCTCCCGGGCCAGCGGGGTGACATCCGTGATCGCCACCGTCCACTCGTCCGCGTACCGGCGTGACGCCTCACCCGCCAGCCCCAGCTGCAGCGAACGGTACGGCAGCGCCCGCAACCACAGATCGCGCTCCGGGTCCCACTGCACCCGCGCCGGCGCCCCCTTCAACTCCCGCTGCCAGGCCCTGCGGTCGGCGTGCTCCCCGGCGTCGTAATGCGACAGACAGGCGTTCCGCAGCGCCCAGTCGAACCCGTCCCGCGCGATCTCGATCGCCAGCACGGTCTCCTGATCCGCCTTCTCCCCCCACCCGCAGCGGTACATCATCCACAGGAACGAGGGCTTGATCCACGTCATCCGCTCCCGCTTCCACGCCGCGGGAAACCGCCCGTCCCGCGCGGCCGGGAGGCCCAGCGCGGGGGAGTAGGCCTGGTAGACGGTGACGGTCGTGTCGGTGTGCTGGGCCCGGATACGCCGGGCGGGCTCGGCAGGGCGTGCGGGGGCGGCCACGGAGTCATCCACGGGAACGCGCGGCGCCGGAACGGGGCCGGTGGGGCTGCTGCTCATGGTCGGCCATCCTGACGGAGGGCCGGGGCGGGGGCGAGTGAATTGCGGGGCGGGCGATCCCGCCCCACGAGGCCGCGCCGCCCTCTCACTCCACCCCGATGTCCTCCCGCCACAGCTCCGGCTGCTCCCTGATGAAGTCCCGCATCATCGCCGCGCACTCCGGGTCGTCCAGCAGGACGATCCGTACGCCGTGCCGGGCCAGCCAGTCGTGGCCGCCGTGGAAGGTGCGGGCCTCGCCGATGACCACCCGGGAGATGCCGAACTGGCGGACCAGGCCGCTGCAGTACCAGCAGGGGGAGAGGGTGGTGACCATCGTCGTGCCGCGGTAGCCGCGCAGGCGCCCGGCCGCGCGGAAGGCGGCCGTCTCGGCGTGCAGGGTGGGGTCGTCGTCCTGGACGCGGCGGTTGTGGCCACGGCCCAGCAGGGAGCCGTCCGGGGCGTAGAGCGCCGCGCCGACCGGGATGCCGCCCTCGGCCAGACCGGCGCGCGCCTCGGCGACCGCCGCCGCCAGCATGGCGCGGGCCTGCTCCTGCACATGGTCGGGGTGCCCGGCCGGATCGCTGTGGCCGTCGACGCTCCCGTGCAGCCGGAGCTCGTCGCGGTCCTGTCCCCAGTCCTGCGTACGGTCCATGAGCTCACGGTACGCCGGGGTGCGGGGGAACGGCGGGTGCAGGACGGGGCCGCCGCTCGTGGCGGCGTGGTGCCTCAGCCCTGGGCGGGCGGCTGGGGGCCGTCCGGGCCGTTGGCGTCGCCCGGCCCGCCCTCCTTGCGGCGCAGCTCCTCCTCGCGGCGGCGCAGATCCGCCTCCCAGTCCTTGAGCAGCGCCTCGTCCTTCGCCTCGTCCTTCGCGGTGTCCTTCTTGAGGGACGCGAGGAACTCGGGGTTGTCGTCCGGCGCGACGAACGTCCTCCGGCGGTTGCGGTGCCGCTCCGACAGCGTGCCGCCGCCGGCCGCCGGCTGCCGCTGCTTGCCCGCCACCAGCCACGCGACGGGTCCGACCAGCACCTCGCCGAAGAGCAGGATGATCAGGACCCAGACCACCTTGGGCAGGCCGCGCACCTTCGACTCGGGGGTGTTCAGGCAGTCGATGAACGCGTAGATCCACAGCGCCGGCACCAGTAGGAACGGCAGATACCTGAGCATTGCGGAACGGGCCCCCTGCGCGCGACGGCGGGCCCTCGACGGGGCCCGGTGACCCGTCCAGGGTAGTGCGTGCCCGATACTGGACCGCATGGCTTACGACGATCTTCGCTCGTTCCTGCGCGCGCTCGAGCGGGAAGGCGATCTCAAGCGCATCAAGGCCGAGGTCGACCCGTATCTGGAAGTCGGCGAGATCGTGGACCGGGTGCAGAAGTCCGGCGGTCCGGCGCTGCTCTTCGAGAACGTCAAGGGCTCGGCGATGCCGCTCGCCATGAACGTCTACGGCACCGACCGCCGGCTCCTCAAGGCACTCGACCTCAAGGCGTACGAGGACATCAGCGGCAAGATCGGCGGGCTGCTCAAGCCGGAGCTGCCGCACGGTTTCGTCGGCGTCCGCGAGGCGTTCGGGAAGCTCGCCGGGATGACGCACGTCCCGCCGAAGAAGGTCAAGGAGGCGCCCGTCCAGGAGGTCGTGCTCCGCGGCGAGGACGTCGACCTGGACCGGCTCCCCGCGCTGTTCACCTGGCCCGAGGACGGCGGCTCCTTCTTCAACCTGGGGCTGACGCACACCAAGCACCCGGAGACCGGGGTGCGCAACCTGGGCCTCTACCGCCTCCAGCGCCACGACAAGCGCACCATCGGCATGCACTGGCAGATCCACAAGGACAGCCGCAACCACTACCAGGTCGCCGCCAAGCGCGGGGAGAAGCTGCCGGTTGCCATCGCCTTCGGCTGCCCGCCGGCCGTCACGTACGCCTCGACCGCGCCGCTGCCCGGGGACATCGACGAGTACCTCTTCGCGGGCTTCCTCCAGGGCAAGCGGATCGAGATGGTCGACTGCAAGACCGTCCCGCTGCAGGTCCCGGCGAACGCCGAGGTCGTCATCGAGGGCTGGCTGGAGCCCGGCGAGATGCTGCCGGAGGGCCCGTTCGGCGACCACACCGGCTTCTACACGCCGCAGGAGCCGTTCCCGGCGCTGACCATCGACTGTGTGACGATGCGTAAGCGGCCGTTGCTCCAGTCGATCGTGGTCGGCCGGCCGCCGACGGAGGACGGCCCGCTGGGCCGGGCGACGGAGCGCTTCTTCCTCCCCCTGCTCAAGATCATCGTCCCGGACATCGTGGACTACCACCTCCCCGAGTCCGGCGGCTTCCACAACTGCGCGATCGTCTCGATCGACAAGAAGTACCCCAAGCACGCGCAGAAGGTCATGCACGCCATCTGGGGCGCGCACATGATGTCGCTGACCAAACTGATCGTGGTCGTGGACGCGGACTGCGATGTGCACAACCTCCACGAGGTGTCGTGGCGGGCCCTCGGCAACACCGACTACGCCCGCGACCTCACCGTCGTCGAAGGCCCCGTCGACCACCTCGACCACGCCTCCTACCAGCAGTTCTGGGGCGGCAAGGCGGGCATCGACGCGACGAGGAAGTGGCCCGAGGAGGGCTACACCAGGGACGGGGGCTGGCCCGAGATGGTCGAGTCCGACCCGCGCACGGCGGCGCTGGTCGACCGCCGTTGGAAGGAGTACGGCCTCTCGTGAGCAGCGCATCCGCAGCCGTCCCGCAGCCCGGCCGCACCAAGGCCTTCCTGCGCCTGGTGATGATCGAGCACTCGGTCTTCGCGCTGCCCTTCGCCTACATCGCCGCGCTGACCGCGATGTACGAGGGCGGCGGGCGCATCCAGTGGGGCCCGCTGCTCCTCGTCACCGTCGCCATGGTCGGCCTGCGCACCTTCGCGATGGCCGCGAACCGCGTCATCGACCGCGAGATCGACGCCCGTAACCCGCGCACCGCGCAACGGGAACTGGTCACCGGCGCGGTCTCGGTGAAGTCCGCCTGGACGGGCGCGCTCGTCGCGCTCGTCGTCTTCCTCGGCGCCGCGGCCCTGCTGAACCCGCTGTGCCTGGCGCTCGCGCCGGTCGCGGTGGTGCCGATGGTGGTCTATCCGTACGGCAAGCGCTTCACCAACTTCCCGCAGGCGATCCTGGGCCTCGCCCAGGCGATGGGCCCGGTCGGCGCCTGGCTCGCGATCAGTGCGACCTGGTCCTGGGAGGCGGTGATCCTCGGGCTCGCGGTCGGCATCTGGATCGGCGGCTTCGACCTGATCTACGCCTGCCAGGACGTGGAGACGGACCGCGAGATCGGCGTGCGCTCGGTCCCGGCCCGCTTCGGCATCCCGGCCGCGATCTGGGGAGCGCGCGGCTGTCACCTCGTCACGACGGGGCTGTTCGCCTGGTACGCCGTGGCGACCGGCGCGGGGGTGTTCCTCTGGCTGGGCCTGGTGATCGTGGCGGCGGCGTTCCTGTACGAGCACACGATCGTCAAGCCGCACGACCTCACCCGCCTGAACCGGGCCTTCTTCCAGGTCAACGGCTTCATCGGGATCGCGCTCTTCGTGTGCGCGCTGCTGGATCTGCTGGTGCGCGGGCTGGCGGTCTGAGCTCGGGCCCGGCGGTGGCCGGGCCCGGCGGTCAGCCCTTGCTGAGGGGCCAGGCGATCAGGCGCGGGTAGGTCCAGAGTTCGCCGCGGGTGGCCTTGACCGTGCCGATGACCGCGCAGGCCACGCCGGCCAGGGCGTGGCCGCCGAAGAGGATGATCACGGTGATCAGCGGGACGGCGAGGCCGGCGCTGTTGCGCTGCTGCTCGGTGGCGGCCGCGGCGAATATGAGGGCGCTGGAGAAGTACAGCACCACTCCGAGGGCGGCCATGACGGCCTGGGTGATGCCGTAGTTCACCGCCTGGGTGGTGTGGTGGCGGATGTACGGGTCGTGCTGGTGGCGTTCGTTGCCGCGCAGGGACAGCGGGTAGATCCAGCCGAGGAAGGCGCCGAGGCCGCAGCACATCATCGTGCCCGCCGTGACGGTCAGTAGTGCGCCGAGGTGGGACCACATCGCGGGGCCCGACGAGGGCGCGGGCGGGTGGCTGCCGTAGCCGTGGCCGCCGGGCTGCGGTGCGCCGGGGTAGCCGTAGCCGCCGCCCGGGTCGCCGGGCCAGCCCTGCTGCGGGGGCCCGTACGGCTGGTGCGGTCCGCCGGATGACGGGCCGTATCCGGGCTGGTGGTAGTCGGACATGTGCTGTTCCCCCGTAGCTGCTGTGTGGCGCGCGCGGGGCCGCTGCGTGGCGCGCGCCGCGGGACCGTCAGTACGGCCCCGTGGCTCCCGTTCGGCCCGAGGCTACGTGATGGGGCGGACCTCGGCGGCGGTCAGGTGGCCGGGCGCCCGCACCCGGAAGGCGAAGGCCGCCAGCACCCCGCCTATCAGCCCGAAGAGATGGCCCTGCCAGCTGATGCCGCTGTCGGTCGGCAGCGCGCCCCAGAGGATCGAGCCGTAGACCACGCCCACCACCAGGCCGATGCCGATGTCGAGGAGTTTGCGCTCGATGAAGCCGCGCACCAGGAGGTAGCCGAAGAGGCCGAAGACCACACCGGAGGCGCCGGCGGTGTTGCTGTCCGGCGCGGCCGTGAGCCAGACGCCCAGGCCGCTGGTGAGGATGATCAGCAGGGTGACGGCGGTGAAGCGGCGCACCCCGCTGCGCAGCGCGGCGACCAGGCCGAGCAGCAGCAACGGCAGGGTGTTCGCCACGAGATGGCCGAAGCCGAAGTGCAGGAAGGCGGCGGGCACCACGTCCACCAGCTCGGCGGGGTCCCGCGGGGTGATCCCGAAGGTGTCCAGCGCGCCGCCGGTGGCGAAGTCGACGCCCTCCAGCAGCCAGAGCAGGGCCACCCAGCCCAGCATCAGACAGATCGCGGGCTTCGCGCGTGAGGTCATCTCCGGCCGTCCCTTTCTCGTCCCCCGGTGGGGCGGCCCCCGGCGGAGCTGCGCGAGGGGCGCACAAGGAGGAACGGCCGTGAGGGGGTCGATGGTTCCGCCGGATAGGCTCGATGCGTGGAGCCGCCGCACAACGACACCAGTAAGCAGGGCCCCGGCCGACGCCGTCCGTGGGTCGTGGGCATCTCCGGCGCGTCCGGGACGCCGTACGCCGCGTCCGTCCTGCGCGGGCTGCTCGCCGCCGGGGAGGCGGTGGACCTGATCGTCAGCCGGGCCTCGCGGCTGACCCTCCTGGACGAGACGGGGATCGCCTTCCGGGACGCGCACTGGCGCGCCGACCTGCGGGAATGGCTGGCGCGCGGCGCCGATGGCAAGCCGTCGACGTTTCCGGTGACGGAGGCGGACCTGGCGGATGTGCGGTACTGGCCGGCCGGGGATCTGGCGGCCGGGCCCTCGTCGGGCTCGTATCCGGTGAAGGGGATGCTGATCGTCCCGGCGAGCACGGCGTGTGTGGCCGGGGTGGCGCTCGGGCTCTCGAAGGATCTGCTGCAGCGGGTGGCGAGCGTGACGCTCAAGGAGCGGCGGCGGCTGGTGGTCGCGGTGCGCGAGACGCCGTTGAACGGTCCGACGCTGAAGCATCTGGTGACGCTGGACGAGGCGGGCGCCGTGGTGCTGCCCGCCTCACCGGCGTTCTACGCGGGGGCGACGCACATCCAGGATCTGGTGGACTTCGTCGCGGGCCGGGCGCTCGATGCGGCCGAGGTGCCGCACGGGCTGTACCGGCGCTGGGAGGGGGAGCTGCGGGGCGGCTCCAAGGAAGTGGAGGAGGCCCCGGAGGCTCCTTAGCGCTGCTTCGCCGCGGCGCGGCCGAAGAGGCGCCGGTTCCGCGGTTCCGCGGACCGGTGGGCACGTGAACGATTGGCCTGGTCCTGCAGCTCGCGCATGCGGGCGTAGGCCATCTCGATCGAGTACACGGTGACAGCTCCTGTGAGATCGTCTGTGATCGGCTGAAAGATTCGCAGGGTTGAAGCCCTGTATGCCTTAGATTCTACATGCAGAACCGGAAAATGCGTAAAGATTGGAAGGCTTGAGGGCATGGACGCGGTGGATAGGCAGCTCATCCAGGCACTTCGCGAGAACGGGCGCGCCTCGTACGCGGAGCTCGGCCGGCTCGTCGGCCTCTCCGGGCCCAGCGTCACGGACCGGATCAACCGCCTCGAAGCGGCCGGCGTGATCACCGGCTACCGCGCGACCGTCGACGCCGCCTCGCTCGGCCTCGGTGTCACGGCGCTGGTGGGCATCTCGCTGTCGGACGCCACCGACCACGAGGACGTCGCGCAGCGGCTGCGCGACCTCGAGGAGATCGAGGACTGCTGGTTCATCGCCGGCGACGACTCGTACATGCTCAAGGTGCGGGTGGGTGACGTGGACGGTCTGGAGCGCACCATCCGGCGGCTGTCCGGCACCAAGGGCGTCTCCCGTACGCGTACCACCATCGTGCTCTCCACCAAGTGGGAGAACCGCGTCGGCGAACTGCCCGAAGAGGCCGAATAGGCCACGGGGCACCGGCGGGACACAGCGGGGCGGACGGGCGCGCCAGGGGGCTCCGTCCGCCTCTGATACGGGGGAGTACGCTCGGTGAAGCCCGTTTCCGGCTCCGAAGGAACGGCACCGAGTAGGCAGAGACTGGGAGGCGACCGGATGGCTGCGTCGATGGATGTGGGCCTCAAGCGCGAGCTGGAGGCGAAGGTCCACGCCGGGGAGCGGCTGACCCGCGAGGACGGTATCGCCCTCTACGAGTCCGACGACCTGGCCTGGCTGGGCGGTCTCGCCCATGAGGTGCGCACGCGCAAGAACGGCGACGTCGTGCACTTCAACGTCAACCGTCACCTCAACATGACGAACGTGTGCACCGCGTCGTGCGCCTACTGCTCCTTCCAGCG
>NZ_JBSFJF010000098.1:0-20915 GCF_053597915.1 Streptomyces sp. NPDC001219
CGCATCCGGCCCACGAGTTCGTAGCAGATGTCGACCGGCACCAGATAGCAGTCGAGGGGGCCCGCGGGGCGGGGCCCCCCCCCCGGCGACCTGGTGACGCGGCACGAGGCCCCCTGTTCAGCCCGGAAAGCTCACATCCAGGGTGGAGCCGCGACGTACGAAGACGGGGATGCATTCCAGTGGAGCGTCAGCGGTGAGGGTCTGGCCACCGTCCTGGACGGTTCCTGTGGCGGCGGCCCTCCAGTCGGCGCCGGCCGGCAGGTAGACCTGGCGGTGCCGTTCGCCGAGTCGGGTCACCGGGGAGATCAGCAGGTCCGGGCCGCACAGGAACTGGTCCTCGACCGTCCACGCGGCCGGGTCGTCGGGAAAGCCGAAGAACAGCGGCCGGATGACCGGTGCACCGCAGTCGGCGGCGGAGACCATCTGACGGTGGAGATACGCACGAAGGTCCTGGCGTAGCCGCAGCTGCCGGGTCAGGATGCGATAGGCCTCCTGACCGTAGGACCACAGCTCGTTGGGTCCCCCGTCCCGGTCGGCTGTGAGGATGTCCCGCGGTTCGCGGTGGCCGTGCATCCGCAGCAGGGGGCAGAAGACGGCGAACTGGAACCAGCGGATGAGCAGCTCCCGGTAAGCGGGGTCGTCCGGGTCGCCACCATGGAAGCCGCCGATGTCGGTGGTCCACCACGGAATGCCACTCAGGCCCACGCTCAGCCCGGCGCGCACCTGCGCCGCGAGTGCCTCGAAGGTGGCCGGGATGTCACCCGACCACAGAGCCGCCCCGTAGGCCTGGCTGCCGGACCAGGCGGACCGCACCAGGCTGACCGGAACGTCCTCGCCTTCGGCCCGCATGTGCTCGAAGAATCCGCGCACATGCTCGCGCGGGTACACGTTGGCCACCGCCCGGCCGGGCCCCGCCGCGTAACGCAGGTTGCCGAACTGTTCGGGGTACATCTCCGGTTCGCAGGCGTCCAGCCACCACAGCCGGAAGCCGAGATCGTAGTAGTTGCGCTTGATGCGGCTCCAGATGTAGTCACGAGCCCGCTCGTCGGTGGGGTCGTAGAACACCACGGGCAGGGACTTGTCGTCGACCTGGCTGTCGGGGAAGACGTGCTGGAACGGCTGGCCCTGCTCCGTTCCCAGCAGCAGCCGCTCATCCCGCATGTGCGGGTAGTTCTCGCTCACGACGCTGACGGACGGCCACACGGACACCAGCGGCCGTACGCCCATGCTCGCCAGTTCCGCCACCATGCCGGCCGGGTCGGGCCAGTCGGCGGTATCGAAGCGCCAGTCGCCCAGATGCGGCCAGTGGAAGAAGTCCACGGCGATGACCGACAGCGGAAGACCCCGGCGTCGGTGTTCGCGAGCGACGCCCAGCAGCTCCTCCTGTGTCCGGTACCGCAGGCGGGACTGCCACAGTCCCAGAGCCCATTCCGGCAGCACGGGAGCATGGCCGGTGGCATCGGCATAGTTGGCCATGATGCCGGCGGGAGTCGGACCGGTGGTGATCCAGTAGTCGATCTGATCGGCGGCGTCGGCGACCCAGCGGGTCTGATTGGCGGCCAACTCCACACGTCCGACGGCGGGCAGGTTCCACAGCAGACCGTAGCCCCGGGAGGAGAGGGCGAAGGGGATGGTGACCTCCCCGTTGCGCTGCACCAGGTCGATCACCATGTGCTTGTGGTCGAGGCGCCCGTGGGAGTGCTGGCCCAGCCCGAAGAACTGCTCACCGTCACACGCGGCGAAGCGCTGTTCCAGCCGGTAGCTGCCCTCGCCGACCGGTGTGAACTGGCGGGGACCGGGCCAGGCGAAGTGACCGACGGACTCCCGCAGCAGCTCGGTTCCGTCCTGCGTACGGGCGAAACGCAGGTGGCCCCGGGGAGACAGCTCCACCCGCAGCCGCCCGACCGTGAGGGTCCGGCTGCCGTGGGGGCCCACGCCCAACTCTGCGTCCACGGCGGCAGGGGGCGCACCCAAGGCTCCCGGCAGGTCGTCGTGCACACGGTGTCGGGCCGCGCGCACCCGCACACTGTCGGCTCCCCAGGGCTCCACCCGCAGTACGTGCTCGGCGTCGCCGAACTCGAGGCAGACGGCCGGACGGGAGGAGGCGGGAGGTCGGGAGCCGGTCCCGGCTGCGTCGGACGAGGAGGGGGAGGGGGCCGGCCTTGTGCCGTCGGGCGGAGACATGCTGCTCCTTACTCACAGGGCTGTTGTACGAGTCAGTGGCGGCTGTACGGGTCAGTGGCGGCGCAGGGGCGCGAGTGGCGGTTCACGGCGCGGTCAGTCTCTGACCGCTTCGTTGGTGACTCCGGCAGCGATGTGCCGCTGGGCAATGGTCAGAAGCAGCGCGGCGGGCAGGCAGGCGATGACGGCGGTGGCCATTACCGCGTTCCAGATGGTGACGTTGGTGCCGGCACCGATGTAGTCGTACAGACCCAGCGTGATCGGCTTCCATGTCGTGGTGTTGAGGTTGAGCGTGGCGGCGAACAGGAAGTCGCCCCATGCGAAGAGGAACGCGAAAAGGCCTGCGGTGATCAGCGCGTTGCGGGATATGGGAAGCACGATCTGCCAGAAGATGCGTACCGCGCCCGCACCGTCCAGTGCCGCTGCCTCCAGCAGGGATCGGGGGATGGCGGTCATGAAGGCCCGCAGGATGAGTACGGCGAAGGGGACGGCCAGCGTGGCGTCGGCCAGGATCAACGCCAGGGCCGAGTTGAGGATCTGGACGGAGGCGAAGATCTGGTACAGCGCGTTGGCCATGACGATGCCGGGCACGAGTTGGACGACCAGCAGCACGCTCAGGAGCGTCCTGCCGCCCGGGGAGCGCAGCTGCGCCAGCGCGTAGGCCGCCGGCGCGGCCAGGGCCAGCGTCAGGACCGTGGCGCCCGTGGCGATGATCAGGGATGCCAGCAGATGGCCACCTTGCTGGGACAGCGCGTCCCGGTAGCCGTTGAGCGTGCCGCCGAGGGGCAGCCAGTGCGGTGAGGGCCGGGCCAACTGCTGATTGGTCTGGAAGGACGCGTTCACCATCCAGTACAGCGGGAACAGCATGACGGCGACGACGGCGACACCGAACACGGATTTCGCCCAGGTGGGTACGGCCGCCCGGCCCCGTCCGCCACGGACCGGGGTGCGCCGGCTCCGAGCGGCGCGGGCGGCGGTCATGCGCGGGCTCCAGGATCAGCCCGCAGCGCCCGCAGGTACAGCAGGGCGAAGACGGCGGCGACGAGAATGAGCAGGTCACCCGCGGCCGCTCCGAGACCGAACTCCGACAGCCCGCCGAAGGACAGCTGGTAGGCGTAGGTGGTGATCGTGTGGGTGGCGTTTGCCGGGCCGCCCTTGGTCATCACCCAGATCACGTCGAAGACCTTGAGCGTGTAGATCAGGCCGAGCGTCACGACGATGCCGATCACGGGTCTGATCTGGGGCAAGGTGACATAGCGGAACTGCTGCCAGTGGCCGGCGCCGTCCAGGGAAGCCGCCTCATAGAGCTCCGTCGGGATGGCCAGCAGCCCGCTGTGGAGGATCACCATGTTGAACGGCACACCGATCCAGATGTTGCAGATCAACACTGAAGCCATCGCGGTGTCGGGGGTGTTGAGCCACGGCACCGGGTCCTGGACCAGATGGAGGGTGAGCAGGATCTGGTTGACGACGCCGTTGCTGGTGTCGAGCAGCCAGCGGAACAACGTGCCACCGACGACCATGGGCAGGAGCCAGGGGATCAGCAAGAGCGACCGCAACAGCGGGCTGAGCGGAAACGAGCGGCGAAAGAACTCCGCGAGTCCCAGGCCGATCGTGAACTGGAAGAAGAGCGAGCCCGCAACGAAAACCACGGTGTTGACGACGGCGGTGGCAAAGGCGGGGGTGCTCAGCAGCCGGCGGTAGTTGCCGAGACCGATGAACGGGGCGTTGCCGCTGTACAGGGAGTTGATGTCGTAGTCCTGGAAGGACAGCACCACATTGCGGGCCAGAGGATAGACGTAGAACACCGCGACGAACACGACGACCGGCACGATGAACCCGGTCCCGAGCCGTCTGCCGCGAGCCGCCGCAGCCACGAAGGAGCGTTCCGGCGGCGGCCTCTTGCGGCCGACGGCCGCCGCGTTCTTGGGCACTTCCGGAACCACGGCTACCTTTCCGGAAGGGCGGCCGCCGGCGTGTACCACCCACGGGTCAGCGGCTCGGCGCTCATTGCGTCGCCTGCTTCTGCGCGTCAGTCAGCGCCGCGCCGGGCGTCTTGCTCCCTGACAAGGCTGCCTGCACGGCGGTCCACATCGCCTGCGAGTACTTCGGGTAATCCGGCCCGACTTCCGCCGTACGGCTCTTGGCGCTTCCGATGGTCTCCACGAACGTCTTCATCTCGGGCACAGCAGCACTGAATTCCGCGGCCACCTCAGGGTCGGACGGCACGTAATTGGTGAGCTTGGCCCACTCAAGACTGTTTCCCTTCGACACCATGCACTTGATGACCTCGGCCGCCTTGCGAGACTTCTCCCCACGGCTGCCGGCCGCCCACACCTCACCGCCGAGCGCACCGGAGGAGGTACCCCCGGCCGGGGCGGGCACCGGCACGACACCAAAATCCTTCATGCCTGCCTTTCGCAACAGGGGCAGCTCCCAGGGACCATTGATCATCATAGCCAGCGAACCGTTTGCGAATTGCTCCCCGACATTCATCTGATTCCAGCTGAGCACGTCCTTCGGCGCAGAACCGGAGGCAACCAGGTCCTTCAACAGACTCAGCGCCGACACGGCCTCCGGTGAATCGAGCTTCTCCAGGGAAGCGCCCGCGCTGAAGAAGAAGGCCTCGAACTGGAAACTGCCTTCTTCCGTGGCCGGCACGGCAAAGCCGATTCCGTGCACCTTGTCGCCCCGCGTCAGCTTCTTGGCCGCGACGCGCAACTCATCCCATGTGGCAGGCGGTTTGACGCCCGCCTTCTCAAGCATCGACGAGTTGTAGTAGAGCGCCAACTGGTTCACACCGGGCGCCACGCCGTACTGCTTGCCCCGGTACTTACCCGCGGCGACGATGTTCGGATACATTCCGTCGGTCTTCACGCCGGCCGCGCCGAGGTCGACGAGCGCTCCCGTGGCGGCGAGCTGCTGCAGGTCAGGGTTGTCCAGGAGGATCAGGTCTGGCAGCGCCCGACTGTTCGCCAACTGGAGCACTTTCGTACGCAGGTCCGGCACAATCTGCCGCTTGATGGTGACCCCCGCCAGCTTGCCGCACCGAGCGAGCTGCTTGGCCAGGGCACTCCGCCCGGGTTCGGAGATGTAATAGTCCATTTCGGTGAGAGTGATCTTGCCGCTTTCGGTGGGCCTGGGCGGCGAGCCATCACCGCCGCAGGACGTCAGCAGCAGGCCCGCCGCGGTGACCGTCGCCGCCAAAGTCACGATGGGCCGGGTGCGACGGCATTCAACAGAGGTGCGCATGGCGGCTCCAAGGGGAAATCGGTGCGCAGACACTGACATGTGCGACCCAGGCCTTGGCCTCCTGTCGACGCGCGGAGAGGCAGACGCCGATCGGAATGCGAAAGACCATAAACCCGCAGCAGATCATCAGCAGACACTGCTCCTGGGGATGCCGGGCTTGTGGCGCGGAGTTCGTGGAGTCATGCGGCAGCGCGCGCGGTGACACCGGGACGGCATCCCGACTTCGAGCTGACCTGGTGGACTCAAACTCTGACCTCGTCCGGCGCAGGACGCTTGCCGCTGAGCACGCAGGAAACCGTGCTGCGATACATACCTGCCCGCTCGGCGATTCCGCTGATGTTCACCGCTCGCCTCCCGGGCCGGCGGGTACTCGACCCCATTGGCGAACCATTCGACAACCGGTTCGCCAACTGCTTCGACAGGAATTACAGGCACGCCCTACCGGTAGTGTCAAGGAAATCCCTGCCTTTTCGTGAAAGGCATATGAACTGGCCTTCCGGCAGGTCTGTGAACCGCAGGCGAGCGCGCGATCGTCCGGCTCTTCTGCGGCGAGCGGTGCATGTTTCTCAGGCTGGTGGGAGTCGCTTGATGAATCGAGCGCTGAGGGCAGCACTACCGCCGTTCACTGGCAGCTGATGCCATATCACCTGCGACCACGCACTCTCTCGGCTCCGCGCGTACCTCGGCGCCGCTGCGCGTCCCCTCCACCTGGGTCCCGGCTACTGGCGGGGGGTGTCCTTCGGGCATCGGACCCCTGACCGGTGGCCCGAGCGCGGCCGTCAACCGATGCGCCAGGCGCCGATGATCCAGAAGGCGGCGAACCCCGTCCACACGATCGCGAAGCCCCAGACCAAGGGCGGTCCGCCGAACAGCGCCATGGCACCGAGCCATCCGACTCCGACGGCCACGAACAGCCAGCCGAAGTTGGGGAAGGCGAGGAGGCCCGAGAGCCGCCCGCTCACCACTCCCCACGCGCCAGCCGCGAGGATCAGGCAGCCCAGGGCGAGCCACGGCAGGACCCCGCTCTGCGAGGAGGGTGCGTAGGAATGGGTGCGGTCGCGCACCTTCAGCCCCACGACCTCACCCCGCCACAGCCGGACTCCGGCGCGGTCGCCCGTCCTGACCTCGTCGTACGTCTCCGACCCCACCGCCAACCAGACGGTGCGGTCGGGCCACTCGACCTTGACGTCGTGGTAGGTCGTGCACGTAGTGCCGCCCCCACCACCCCCTGCGGTCACCCCGCCGGTCACCGCGCCACCGGTGCTTCCACCGGCGCTGGCCATGCCGCCGCCACCGCCGATCGCCGTGACGCCCCCGCTTGTGCCGCCGCTTGTGCCGTTGGAGGTGCAGTGTTCGCCTGTCCGGCGGTCGAGCACCGTGCCCACCTCACGCCTCACACACGCCTCACCGTCGGCCCCGTTCCCGCTCCGGCTCCCGGCCTCACAGACCGGCGCGTCGCGATACGCCATGGTCGCCGCGTAGCCTTCGGCGACCTGCTGACCGCAGAGAAGGACTCCCCATCCGGCCGCGAGGACGACCAGTCCCCGTAACCAGACGGGCAGCCGCCCGCGGTACCAACCCCGCCCGTGCCCCGTTGTCTTCACCCATCCGTGATTCCCCTCGGGCGGAACCCTCATGCGCCGCCCCTTCCCTTCCCTGCGGACACGGCAGAGCAGGAGCGGGACGACGGAGGTCACGGCTGGCGAGCTGGATGAGCGGGTGCTGGGGCACAGGTGGACGGTGCGTCTGGATGCCGCCGGCAGCAGCAGTGCGGTTCTCCGGCAGCCGTCCCTCCTGTGCCGGACAGCGTCTGGGGACTGCGCCCGTCGCCGTGCGGTCGCAGTCGCCCACCTCACGGCCGCGGCATCGACCTGCTGCTGGACGGTGGCGATGACCCCGACAGCCACCTATCGGCGGCCCTTCGCTGCATGCGCCCGGTCGATATGGCTGGAACCGTCAGTCACGTGAGGGAACAGGCACCCCCTAGCTGACGGCCCTCCGCCACTCACGACTTCTGGGGTCCCACAGGATCAGTACCCTCCCACCGTCGCGGGACGGTGCGGCCAGGGCCTCCAGATCGACACGGGTCAGCGCTTCCAATGCCACGTCAGGAAGCCCCGAAGGGACCTCAAATGTCAGTCGTCCATCGCCCTCGTCGATGACCGTCAGGGTCTCTCCCCTGTCCACCACCGGTGGCGTAGCCGAACCGGGGTCCCGAACCCAGCGAGCCACCAGCTGTCGGGCGGCCTCGAAGGCGCGGTTGCCGGCCTGGGTCGCGAGTGCCTGCATGAAGGGGAGTACTGCCGCCGTACCCACGGCGGTGATGATCACCTCGGCAGACCCAGGACTACCAGGATTAGGGAATCCGTAGCCACCGGTCCTCACGCTCGCCTCGCCGGTGAGGTGGCTCTGCTCTCTCGATGTCGCCTCTTCCGCTAAGCCGCGGAACGCGGCCGACTCAGTCGGCTCCACCGCCATGTTCCCCTCCCCATCAGTTAGTTACGCTCCACTTTGTAGCCTAACCATCTGGCTGCTCCCGTAGCGTGACCGGTCCGTTCGACGTGTGGGGCAGTGGCCGGTTCTGATCCCACCGGCGGCAAGAGAAAGGGCGCCCCGACCCGTCAGCCCTCCCGAGTCACTCCCTGAGGGAGGAGCGGCGCAGGTATCAGTGCGGCGAAGGCGATCTGGGCCATGGGTTCGCTTGCTGAGGTGTGGTGGGAACTCGGCGGGAGGTTGTCCCGACTACTGAAGCAGGTGGCGGAGGTTCGTCCGCTCACCGAGTGGACCTGGGAGGGTATCGATGCGTTCTCGTGTGTGGGGCGGTACGGCGGCCGTTGTACTGGGCGGCCTGCTCGTCGCCGGTTGTGGCGGCGGGGGGAAGGGGGCGGCGGGCGAGGGCACCGGGAAGGCCGGGAAGTCCGCAGGGGGCTACCCGGTCTCCGTCACCGACTGCATGGGGGCCAAGACCACCTTCTCCGATGCCCCGAAGGGGATCGTCACCAGCAACGCCTCCAGCCTGGAGCTGCTGCTGCGCCTCGGCGCCGGGGACAAGGTGATCGGCACCGGCTTCCCGCCCGGCAAGGGCACGCTGCCCGGCGCGCTGGATGCGCAGGGGCAGAAGGTGAAGGTGCTCAGCCAGAACGTGATCCCGAAGGAGAAGCTCCTCGGCTCCGGCGCCGACGTGTACATCGACACGTTCGCGTCCATGGGGGGCATGGGCGGGGGAGGGATGGGTGACGCACCGACCGCGGAGGAGTTCGAAGCGGCCGGCATCAAGCACCTCTACCTGAAGTCCACCGCCTGTGCGGCGCAGGGCAAGAAGCCCGTGACGGATCTGTCGGCAGTCGAGGCGGACATCACCTCGCTCGGCGCGGTCACCGGCACGAGCGCCAAGGCGAAGGAACTCGTCGCCGGGATGAAGGAGAAGGTCGGCGCGGTCCAAAAGGCGGTCGGTGGTACGGCGGCGGGCAAGCGGCCGACGTACTTCTTCTTCGACTACGACGCGGGCACCAAGCAGCCCACCGTCGTCTGCAACCGCCAGGTCGCCAACGCGGTGATCACCCTGGCGGGGGCCCGGAACGCCTTTGCCGGCTGCGATGGCGACAACAAGCAGGTGGGCTGGGAGCAGGTGATCGCCAAGAACCCGGACTGGATTCAGCTCGGTGTGCGCGGCCGGGGCAGTGCGGCGGCGGACAAGAAGGCGTTCGACGAGGCCCAGAAGTGGCTGGAGACCAACCCGGCGACCAAGGGGCTGAAGGCGGTCAAGGAGGGGCACTTCCTGCGTATCGCCTCCGAGCCGACCACGATCGCCGGCGTCGAGAACGCCGAGACGGTCGAGAAGATCGCCAAGACCCTCTACCCGGGCAAGGTCGGCTAGCCGTGCTGTCCACGTTGTCCGCGTCCCGCCGCAAGACCACCGACGAGAGCCAGGACCAGGACGCACGCAGTCTGCCCGCCGGGCCGCTGGCGGTCGTTCTCGTCCTCGCGCTGCTCGCCGCGCTGACGGCCGCCGTGGCCTGGGGATCGACGTCCATCTCGCCCGGCGAGGTGTGGAGCGTGGTGTGGCGGCGGCTGTCCGGTGAGGCCCCGCGGCCGGGCACGAACGACCTGATCGTGTGGCAACTGCGCGTCCCCCGTGCCGTGCTGGCCGCGCTCGTGGGTGCCGGGCTCGGTGTCGTCGGTACGGCGGTGCAGGCGCTGGTGCGCAACCCGCTGGCCGACCCGTACCTGCTGGGCATCTCCAACGGAGCGTCCCTCGGAGCGGTCGCTTCCCTCGTCCTCGGCCTCGGCGCAGGCGGGGCGCTCGGTCTGGGGCTGTCGGGAGCGGCCTTCGCCGGAGCCCTGGCCACCTTCGCCCTCGTGTGGGCCGTCGCCCGGAGGGGCGGGGGGTTCGCACCGCTGCGACTGGTGCTGGCCGGGGTGGCGATCGGCCAGTTCCTGTCCGGCTTCACGAGCTTTCTGGTGTTGCAGGCGGAGGACGAGCAGCAGACGCACAGTGTGCTGTTCTGGCTCATGGGCAGTCTGAGCGGGGCGAGTTGGCCGGTCCTGGCCATGCCCGCGATCGTGGTGCCGCTCGCCCTGCTGTGGCTCCAGGCGCGGGCCCGGGGGCTGAACGCCCTGATGATGGGCGACGAGACCGCGGCCGGGCTCGGCGTCCATGTCTCCCGGCTGCGCCGGGAGCTGTTCACGGTGACCAGTGTGCTGACCGGCGTCCTGGTGGCGGTGTCCGGCGCGATCGCCTTTGTCGCGCTGATGGTGCCGCACGTCTGCCGCCTGGTCGTCGGTGGCGACCACCGTCGCCTGCTGCCGGTCTCGGCGCTGTTCGGGGCGCTGCTCCTGGTGGTGGTCGACATCGTCTGCCGTACGGCGATGGGCTCGCAGGAGCTGCCGGTCGGCGTGGTCACCTCACTCATCGGGGCTCCGGCCCTGCTGTACCTGCTGGACCGGCGCCTTGGGAGCGGCAGTTGAGAATCGACATCGAAGACCTGAGCATCGCCTACGCCGGTCGTACGGTCGTGGCGGGAGCCCATCTGGTGGCGGCCGAGGGCGAGATCACCGGCCTGGTCGGGCCGAACGGCAGTGGCAAGTCCACGCTGCTGCGCACCGTCTACCGGCACTTGAAGCCCACCGCCGGACGCGTTCTGCTGGCCGGCACCGACCTTCGCGAGCTGTCCGCGGTCCAGTCGGCGAGGCACGTGGCGGCGCTGCCGCAGGAGAGGCGGAGCGACTTCGAACTGACCGTCCGCGAGGTCGTCGCGATGGGACGCACACCGTACAAGCGGGCCTTCGCGGGGGATGACGCCACCGACCGGGACATCGTCGCCCGAGCGCTCGCGGACGTGGGCATGGCAGCGGCGGGCGGCCGCCGGTTCACGGCCCTGTCCGGTGGCGAACGCCAACGCGTCCTGCTGGCCCGCGCGTTCTCCCAGGACCCCGACCTGCTGGTGCTGGACGAGCCGACCAACCACCTCGACATCCGCCACCAGGTCGAACTGCTCGCCCTGCTGAGGGCCCAGCGCCGTACGACGCTGGTGTCACTGCACGACCTCAACGCCGCCGCCTCCGTGTGCGACCGACTGCATGTCCTGCATGGCGGAGCGGTGATCGCCTCCGGACCACCGCGCGAAGTCCTCACTCCCGCCTTGCTGGCCGAGGTGTTCGGCGTGCGGGCGGCGGTGGTCGACCACCCGCTCACCGGCGATCCGCTGATCGCCTTCGACCACCAGGCGCCGGCCGGAACGGAGCCGCCCGCGCCGGCGGAGGTACTCACCGGAGGATGAACGCGGGCCGGGCAGGAGACGACAGCTCCTGCCCGGCCCGTGGTGGGGGACGAGGTGCCCGTGTGGGGTCAGGCGGCGACCGAGTCGGCAACGACGTAACCGGCCTCGACGATGGCGGCGCGCAGCTGCTCGTCATCGAGGTCCGTGCCGTGCACCGTGACGCTGTTCGCGGCGAGATCGACCACGACCTCGCTCACCCCCGGCACCTCGGAGACTTCTTCCGTGACGCTCGCCACGCAGTGCTCGCAGGTCATGCCGGTGACGTTGTACTGCTTCTGAGCCATGGGGAACTCCTGGGGGTCTGGGGGGCTTTCGCCGGTACGGAAGCGTGGAGGTGCGTTCAGGTCGACGCCCTCACCTCAGGAGTCGGCTGAGTGGAGCCCTGAGTTCCACGGTGGGGTGGCGCTTTGGAGGCCGTTGGTGTGGAGGAGAGCGGCGCCCATGTGCCATCAGGCCTCGTCACCTGCGGAACGCCGTGGCCACTCGCTCTCTGTCCAGAACTCCGCTCCGGAACGCGACAGGAATCTGCTGTTCCGCACAGAACTCCATCCCTGCCGTCATGTTCTTGGGCGTCACCGGGAACTCCCCTCATTTCCGCCCCGACTTATGGAGCGAGGCTGCTGCCCGGCAGCCAACCCGTGGCAGTGAGGGGGAGAAGGGTGACCAACGACGGTCCCGGTGCGGAACGGACCGGTCACATACCTGTGGGCGGGGACCGCTGGCCGATGGTCGCCGTGGCGGGTCTGCTGGCGTTCGTGGCGATGCTCGACATGAACATCGTCAACGTGGCCCTGGCCGAAATCGCTGACGGTCTGCAGGTGTCCACCGCGACCGCTCAATGGGCGGTCCTGGGCTATCAACTGCCGGTGGTGGCACTGCTGTTGCCCGTGGGCCGGTGGCTCGACGGGGTGGCGCTGCGCTCCGCCGTGCTGGCGGCGATCTGCGGCTTCGGTCTGTGCAGTGCCCTGGCTGCCGCGGCGCCCTGGATGGCCTGGTTGATCGCCGCCCGTCTGATGCAGGGCGCGTTCGGTGCGGCGCTGTTCGTGCTGATGCCGGTTCTCGCGATCCGTTCGGTACGGCCGGAGCTGCGCGGACGGGCGATGAGTGTGCCCGCCACCCTGGGGCCGCTGGGTGCGGTGATCGGGCCCGCCGTGGGCGGCATGCTGCTGGACCACCTGGGCTGGCGCTCCGTCTTCCTGGTGAAGATCCCGTTCTGTGTGCTCGCCCTGGTCGTGGTCTGGCGGGCGATGCCCCGGGACGGGGGACTGCGGGCTCCTGACCGCCGGTCGGTGGCCGACGCGCTGCTCGTCGCCACGGGAGCCGCGATCGTGCTGCTGGCGTTGACGCTGGCGCCGGACGGCCCGGCCTGGCTGCTGCTCGCCCTCGCCGCCGTACCGCCGCTGTGGTGGTGGCTGCGCGGGCCGGGCGGCCGTCCGGTGGTCGGCGCGCTCCGGACGGTGGGACTGTTCCGGGCGCACGGGGCCGTGCTGGCCCTGGCCGCCGGATTCGCCGCCATGCACTACGTCGTCGCCCTGCACCTTCAGCGCGATAACGGTGTCAGTGCCACCACGACCGGGCTGACCATGCTGGCCTTCCCCCTCGGCATGGGGCTGGCCGGGCCACTCGGCGGACGCCTCGCCGACCTCCCCCGGGCTCGCGGCTCCGCTCAAGCAGGGGGGAGCCCCATCGGCGCCCGGCCGATCGCGGTCACCGGCGCCGCCCTCACCGCCGCCGGCCTGCTTCTGCTGCTTCCCCTGGACGAGGGCTGGGCACCACTGGACGTGGCCTGGCGGCTGGCGCTGGCGGGCGTCGGACTGGGCCTGAACGGGGGCCCGACCCAGGCCCTCGTCATGGGCGCGGCACCGCCCGACCGGATCGCGACGGTGGGGGCCACGGTGCAGCTCGCCCGCAGTCTCGGCTTCACCCTCGGTCCCGCGCTCGCCACCGCCGCCTGGGGGCTGACCGGACCTCACGCGGGCGTACGGGCCGCGCTCGCGCTGGCCGCCCTCGCCGCGTGCCTGTCCGTACCCCTGCTCGCGCTGCCCGGCAGCAGGCCCGCTTCCGTCCCCGAGAAGGCGACCGACACGACGTCGGCCGCTCACGACTGACCCAGGAGGCACTCCTATGTGCGGAATCACCGGATGGGTGTCCTTCCACCACGACGCCCGTATCCAGGGCCCGGTACTCGATGCCATGACGGCCACCCTCACTCCACGGGGCCCGGACGCGTGCGGGGTCTGGCTCGGCGAGCACGCCGCGATCGGTCACCGCCGCCTGGCCGTCATCGACCCGGCCGGCGGCGTGCAGCCGATGACCGACCGGCCCGACCGCCCGACGACCGTGCTCAGCTACAGCGGCGAGGTGTACAACCACCACCAGCTGCGTGCCGAACTGCGCGGCCGGGGCCATCGCTTCCACACCCGCAGCGACACCGAGGTGGTGCTGCGCGCGTACGCCGAATGGGGTGCGGATCTCGCCGACCACCTGGACGGCATGTTCGCCTTCGCCGTCTGGGACGAGCACGCCCAGCGGCTGCTGCTGGTACGCGACCGCCTCGGCGTCAAACCGCTGTACTGGGCCGCCGTCGACGGCGGCCTGGCCTTCGCCTCCGAGCCCAAGGCCCTGTTCGCCCACCCGGAGATCCGGCCACGGGTGGACGCCGACGGGCTGCGGGAGGCGTACAGCCTGCTCTTCAACACCGGGCCGACGGTGTGGTCCGGGGTGCGCGAGGTGGAACCCGGCGGCCTGCTCGTGCTGGACCGCGACGGCATCCGCGAACGCCGCTACTGGCAGCTGGCGGCCGAGGTTCACGACGACGACCGGGACACGGCCGTCGAACGGATCGGTGAGCTGGTCGGCACCGCAGCCCGCAGCCAGCTGGAGGCCGACGTCCCGCTGTGCAGCCTGCTGTCCGGCGGCATCGACTCCACCGTGCTGACCGCGCTGCTCGCCGACGAACTCCGGCTGCGTGAGGGACCGGACGCCCGCATCCGCTCCTACGCCGTCGACTACAGCGACCAGGCCGAACAGTTCACCGGCGATGTGCTGCGCACCGGCCACGACACCCCGTACGCCGCCGAGGCCGGCAACTACATCGGCACCGAGCACAGCACGGTCGTCCTCGACCCGCTCGCGCTGCTCGACCCCGAGCACCGCAAGGCGGTCGTCGTGGCGAGGGACTCACCGATCGGTGTCGGCGACATGGACACCTCCCTGTATCTGCTCTTCGGCGAGATCCGTCAGCACTCCACCGTGGCCCTCTCCGGCGAGGCGGCGGACGAGGTGTTCGGCGGCTACCCCTGGTTCCACTCGCCGAAGGCACTGAGCGCGGCCACCTTCCCGTGGCTGCTCGTCACCGGCGACGAGGCCGCCATGCCGCTCAACCCGGCACTCGACCTGCGCATCGGGGAGTTCCGCGACGACACCTACCGCACCGCGCTGGCCGCCGTGCCGCACCGCGACGACGAGACCCCCGCCGAGCACCGGCAGCGCGAGATGCAGCACCTGTCCCTGACCCGCTGGCTGCGCCAACTCCTGCACCGCAAGGACCGGTTGAGCATGGCGCAGGGGCTGGAGGTCCGCGTCCCCTACTGCGACCACCGCCTCGTCGAGTACGCCTTCGCCACGCCCTGGAAGCTGAAGAGCTTCGACGGCCGGGAGAAGAGCCTGCTGCGCGCCGCCGGCGCCGGGCTCGCGCCCCACTCCGTGCTGCACCGGCCCAAGAACCACTACCCGGCCACCCACCACCCCGCCTACAACCGCGGCCTCCAGGACCTGGCCCGCGACGCCCTGGCCACCGACCAGGTCCGGTCCCTGGCCGACGAGACCCACCTCAAACCCTGCCTCGACACCCCGCCCGACCAGCTGGAATGGGGCCACCGCCTCCGCCTCGAACGCGTCGTCGACCTGGCCCTGTGGCTGGACCACTACCGGCCCGAAATCGCCCTCTGAGGAGCCTTCGCATGACCCTCCACGAACCCGAGACGGCCACCGAGGCGCTCCCCGAGCCCGTGCCGCTGATGGGCTGCCCCTACAAGAGCAACCCCTACCCCCTCTACGAGCGGATGCGTGAGGCCGGGCCCGTCCACCGCGTGCTCTTCCCCAGCGGCGTACACGCCTGGCTGGTCACCGGCTACGAGGCCGCGCACGCCGCCCTCAACGACGACCGCCTGGGCAAGAACCACGACCGCGGCAACGACCGCTGGCGCGCCCGCGCCTCGATCATGCCCGAGCCGCAGCACTCCCAGCTCCAGGTCCACCTCCTCCACCAGGACCCGCCCAAGCACACCCGTATGCGGCGCTTCGTCACCGACGCCTTCACCCCACGCCGCATCGAGAGCCTCCGCCCGCGCTTCCAGGAACTGGCCGACACCCTCCTCGACGCGCTCCCCGACACCGGACCCGCCGACCTGGTCACCGGCTTCGCCGCCCACTTCCCCTTCCAGGTCCTCGCCGAAGTCATCGGGCTCCCGCAGGACCTGGCCGCCCGCTTCGACCGGGACTGGGGCAAGGTCGTCCAGCCCGTCGGCCCCACCGATCCCGGGCGCCCGCTGTACGAGGCCAGGCTGCACGGCCTGCAGGGCTACATAGCCGACGTCGTCGCCCACAAGCGCGAACACGGGGACGACGACCTGCTCAGCCGCCTCGTCACGGCTCGCGACCGCGGCGAACTGTCCCAGGAAGAGCTGGACTCCATGATCTTCCAGCTCCTCGTCGCCGGACAGGAACCGGTCACCAACCAGATCACCACCGCGCTGGTCGCCCTCTTCCGCCACCCCGACCAGCTCGCCCGCCTGCGTGACGAACCCGGCCTGCTGCCCCGCGCGGTCGAGGAACTCCTCCGTTACGACAGCGCCTTCGAGCTGACCACCTGGCGCTTCTTCGACCAGGACAACGATCTCCACGGCACCGAAGTCCCGGCGGGCGACTCCGTGATCGTCTCCCTGTGCGCCGCCAACCGCGACCCGCGCCGCTTCCCCGACCCCGACACCCTCGACCTCGACCGCGCCCCCAACCCCCATCTCGCCTTCGGCCACGGCATCCACTTCTGCCCCGGCGCCGCCCTCGCCCGCGCCGAACTCCAGATCGCCCTGGGCACCCTGCTCACCCGGCTCCCGGGCCTCCACCTCGCGGTCAAGGACGAAGACCTCGAATGGACCCCGGCCGTCCTCGGCCGCGGCACCCCCCGTCTGCCCGTCGGCTACGACCGACGCCTCTGACACCATCCGCCGACCGACCGGGGCCGGCCACGCCGCCCGCCCCGGACCCAACTGACCGACTCGCCAGACCGACAAACGGCGCCTGGCCGAATGCCACGGCGTCATGCCGTCATGCCCTCCCGGAGGAACGACATGTCGCCCACGACCACGCCGGACACCCTGTCCACAAGAGTCAGCACCACGCTCCTGAACCTGCTGCTGCCGCACCACCGCACCACCGACCAAGCTCCCACCTCGGCCGAGAGCTTTCCCCATCAACTGGGCCAGATCACCGACTTCGTACGCGACGGCGCCCCCATCGTCTTCACCCTGCCCGGCTTCCCCTGCAAGTCACCCAACCCCGCCAAAGTCCTCGGACACCTCCCCGACCAGGGAGAACGCCTCTCCCTCGGCTTCCTCAACTCCCTGTGCACCGAGATCGAGCGGAGCTACCCGCCCGGCGCCCGCGTGATTATCTGCTCCGACGGCCACGCCTTCGGCGACCTCATCGGCGTCCCCGACGCACATGTCGATGCCTACGCCGATGAACTACGCACCCTGATCGCCCAGTTGGGCCTGAAGAACCTGTCCGTATTCGACCTGCGCGACGTACTCGGCGACCTCCCGCACGACACCCAACGCGCCCGCCTCCACCAGCGCTACGCCCCCACTCGGGAAGCCCTGCGGGCCGAAGTCCGCGCCGACGACACCACACTCGCCCTCTACCGGGGGATCACCCGCTTCCTCGTAGCCGACACCGCCGATCACACGGGCACCCGCTCCGCCCTCCAGCGCGAGTGCCGGCAGCGTGCCTACGGCGTCATCCAGCGCAGCCGCGCCTGGGGTGACCTGATCGCCGACCACCACCCCCGCTCCGTACGCCTGTCCATCCACCCTCAGCTCATCGGCGCCCTCAAGTTCGGCATCCGCCTCCTCGACGCCCCCGACGCCTGGACCACCCCCTGGCACTCGGCAGCCCTTCGCCGCAGCGACGGCACCTGGACCCTCATGCCCCGGGCCAAGGCCGCCCAGGTGGGGCGCCTGATCGAACGCGACGGCAGACCCAGCCACTTCGCCCAGGACTGATCGTCGCTCGCCAGGTGGCTCTCCGGGGGGCTGCCGAGCCCGAAGCGGAACGTGAAGGAGAGTTCACCGGCCGGCATCCACCTGTGTGCGGCTCAGCCGCGGCGCCCCTGCGTGAGCCGGACGGTGTCAGGCCAACAGGCGACTCGCGTTCACAGATCTGGATGCTTCGTCGCCACCTGGTAGTACCCCGAGTGGAACACCAGAGGGGCCCCGCCGTCGGCCTCGAACTGTTCGACCTCGCCGAGGAAGACGACGTGGTCGCCGGCGTCGAGACGTTGGACGGTGCGGCACTGGAAGCGGGCGACCGCGCCGTCCAGGAGGGGGGTGCCGGCGATGCCGGGGGTGGTGGGGGTGCCGCGGAACTTGTCGTCGGCCGGGGTGGCGAACTGGCGGGAGAGGTGATGCTGGTCGGCGGCCAGTACGTGCACGGCGAAGTGCGAGGCGTCGGTGAAGTCCGGGAGGCTCGGGCTGTTCTTGCCGGGGCACCACAGGACGAGGGGCGGGTCCAACGAGACGGAGGTGAAGGAGTTCGCGGTCATACCGACGTTGCGGCCGTCGGGAGCGCGGGCCGTCACCACGGTCACGCCGGTGGCGTACTGGCCCAGCGCGTGGCGCAGCTCGCGGCTGTCGAAGCGGGCGGCGTGCTGGGCACGCTTCTCGGCGAGGAAGCGGTGGGCCTCACCCTCCTCGAACCACCAGCGGTAGAGGGTGCGCGGGTCGTCGAATCCGGCGGCGAGGGCGCCGGCGACGGAGGGGACTTCGGCCGCCGCCGTCAGCAGGTCACGGTGGTGGGGACTCAGGTCGGCCAGGAGGGAGTTGGTCCAGCCGACGGCCCATTGGGCCCAGCCGCGCCAGAAGTTGTCGAAGGTGCGCTGCATCCACTGCGGGGTGAATTCGGCGGTGCCGTGGCGGAGGATGCTGTCGAGGTAGTGGGCCGCGGCCTGGGCCGCGTTGTTCGAGCCCTGGCCGGTGATCGGATCGTTGAGGACGACGGCGTCGGCCATGCCGAGGACATGCCGGCCGGAGGCCAGCCGCGCGACGGGGTACCGAACGGTCGGCGTGATCCTTCCGCGCAACACGCCGCCGCTGTCGGTGAGCCGGGCGTGCCGGTAGCGCTCGTACGCGTCGGGGAAGAACCGGTGGAGGATCTCCAGTGAGCGGGTGAGGTGCCCTTCGGGCGTGCGGATGTCGTCCCAGCAGTCCATCGGGCCGCCGGGGGCACCTTCGAAGACCATGATGTCGCAGGGTCCGGTGGTGGTGAGGGCCGGAAAGGAGAAGAATTCACCGACGCCGGGGACCAGGCGGTAGTGAACCGCGTCCTCCCCCTCCCGCGGTGCCGTTCCCGTGACGTACGTGAGAGCCAGCGCACGGCGCGGCCGGTCGTATGGGGAGAGTTCGGAGTTGCGCGGGAAGAGTTGGCTCAGCTCGCCCTTGCCCGTGGAGACCACGACGAGATCGTGCGTACGGGCGTACCACTCCAGGTCGTTGACGCCCGCCTCGTGCAGCACGATCTCGCCGCGGCCGTCCGCGAACTGCTCGATCCAGGCGGCACACTTGACCCGCTGGTCGATGGACTGGGCAGCGCCCTCCAGCGGCGCGCGCCAGGACACCTCCGGAGTGCCGTGCGGACCGATGAGAGAGAACGCGATGCCGGAGATGTCCGGGGCCTGGTCTTCCCAGTGGTGCAGTCCGAGTTCGCGCTCGCTCTGCAGCGCGGTGTCGAACATGCACTGGCTGGACATGACCGGGCCACGACGTATCTCGTCGGGGCCGCGGTCGGTGACCAGGGTGACGTCATAACCGTGCGCCTGGAGCCCCAGGGCGAGTTGGGCACCCGCCTGCCCGGCTCCGACCACCGCGATCCTTCTCATGTCCTGCTGTCCTGCTCTCGTTACGTATCTGTCTGCTACTGGCGTAGCGTCAGCTAGCCCGTGGTCTACTCCTGACGCCTGCTCAGGAACCGACCTCGGTCAGGTAGTTCTTCGCGGCGGCCGGGTCCATGAACCAGTGGAACAGGTCGCGCGGGTCGTCGAAGCCGTTGACGAAGCGGGCGGCGATACGGGGGTTGGCGCTCGCCGCGCCGAAGAGCTCCAGGACGTGCTGCGGCGGGGCGCCGAGCATCGCGTTGGTCCAGGTCGTGGCGGACTGCGCGTTGTCCCAGAAGCGGCCGAAGGCCAGCTCCATGAACGCGGCGTCGTATGCGCGCTGGCCGTGGTCCAGGATGGTGGCGAGGTAGGAGGCCGCGCACTTCGAGGCGTTGTTGGACCCCTGGCCGGTGATCGGGTCGTTGAGGACGACGACGTCGGCGAGGCCGAGCACCTGCGCGCCGGAGGGCAGCGTGGCGACGGGCTTGCGGACGGTCGGCGCGAAGCGGCCCGCGAGAGTGCCGTTCTGGTCGGTGAGCGTGACATCGGTGCAGCGCTCGGCCTCCCACGGAACGTACGTCCGCAGCAGTTCCTGGAACTTCGCCAGCTGCTGGTGGGGGGTGAGCCCGTCGAAGCAGTCGAGCGGGCCACCCGGGATGCCCTCGAAGAACATGATGTCGCAGGGGCCGCTGGTGGTGAGGCTGGGCATGGTGAAGTACTCACCCACACCGGGGATGACGTTGAAGCTGACGCCGGGGCGGTCGGGGAGCGGTGCCATGCCGGTGACGTACGCCAGGGCCAGTGCGCGCTGCGGAGCGTCGTACGGGGAACGCATGGCGTCCAGCTCGAACAGCCCGGCGATCTCGCCCTTGCCGGCTGCGACGATGACCAGGTCGGACTCGGCGGCGTAGCGCTCCAGGTCCTCGATGCCGGCCTCGCAGAGCTCCAGACGGCCGCCGCGGCGCGCGAACTCGCCCATCCAGAGTGGCATTTTGACGCGCTGGTCGATGGAGCGGGCGGTGGCGTCGAGGCGGGCGTCGAAGGAGAGCGCCCGGCCGCCTTGGCCGTCGGCGATGTTCACGCCGAGCCCGGCGATCGGCGGGCAGGCGTCGCCCCAGAAATCGAGGCCGAGGTTGCGCTCGTGGGCCAGTGCCGTGCCGAACATGGCCTGGCTGGACATGACCCGGCCCTCGCGGATCTGGTCTCCGGTGCGGTTGGACACGAGGGTGACGTCGAAACCGTGGCTGAGCAGGCCGATACCGAGCTGGAGGCCTGCCTGGCCGGCTCCGACGATGGTGATCTTGCGCATGAGGGGTACTCCGGGGGTTGGGGTGTGCGGGTTTTTCTGAGCGGTGCCGCGCAGTGCCGTGGGCTGTGCAGGTGCCGTGGGCTGTGCAGCGTTTCGGCACGCGGCGGCGCCGACGAGTGAGCGGCCGTTGTGTGGAATGCGGCTGCCCGCCGGACCTTCGACTCCGCGATCGGCCTGTCGCTGATGATCGCGATCGGCCCGGAGCGCTTCCGCGAGATGCTGGCCGGCTTCCACCTCGTCGACG
>NZ_JBSFJF010000099.1:0-20886 GCF_053597915.1 Streptomyces sp. NPDC001219
CTGCCGCTCCTCGACCTCTTCGCGCGCGGCGGCGCCCTGAAGTCGTCCTGGTACGGCGACTGCCTGCCCAGCCGCGACTTCCCCGTACTGATCGATCTGTTCCTGAGCGGCAAGCTCGACCTGGAGCGGTTCATCAGCGAGACCATCGCGCTCGACGACATCGAACCGGCCTTCGCCAAGATGCAGCGCGGGGAGGTCCTGCGGTCGGTGGTCGTGGTCTGACCGCCCGCAGGACCCCCGCGCCGCGGGTCAGCCGCCGGCCGGGTCCGCCGGTTCCTCCGGGGCCGGGTCCTCCGGCCGCCGGTACATCCGCGTCGCCGTGATCTGCCCGTGCACCGCCTCGCCGGACGGGTCCGGCTGCGGCAGGCCCGGCCGCAGATGCTCCTCGACGCTGATGTACTTCAGCCCGGCCCGCAGGTCGGCGTCATTGCGCAGCCGGATGACCAGCGGGAACTCGGCGAGCGCGGTGGTGTCGAACAGGCCGGTGGTATAGAGCAGCTGGACGCCCAGCGCATCGGCGACGGCGCGCTGCAGCTCCAGCAGGTAGGTGGCGTTGGCACGGCCGATGGGGTTGTCCAGGAACAGCGTGCCGGCGTGCCGCTGCTTGTCGCGGCCCCGGTCGTTGCTGCGCAGCGCCGCCATCGTGCAGTACAGGGCGATGGCGGCGGTCAGCAGCTGGCCGCCGGAGAAGACATCGCCCATCTGCCCGACCGGCACCCGTTCGGCGCGCAGCACCGCGTCCGGCTTGAGGATCTCCACGGCCACCCCGCGCGGCTGGAGCGCCGCGCTGACCCCGCGCAGCAGCAGCGACATCCCGTCCCGCCGCAGATCGCTGTTCTTCTTGACGGCCGCCCGGGTCGCCTCGTCGATCACCTCGCCGAGCCGCTCGGTGAGCGTGGCCTGGTCGGGGTCCTCGAACCGGATGCGCAGGAACTCCTGCCCGGACCACTCCCCCAGCCCCTCGGGCAGCCGCGACAGCCGCTGGGCGGAGCGCAGCGTCGTCAGCGAGGACTCCACCAGCCCGCGGAGCCGGTCGACGATCGAGTCGCGGTTGCGCTCCAGCTGCTCCAGCTCGTCGGTGAGCACCCGCAGCCGGGGCGCGAAGGCCTCCGCCCACTTGGCGGCGTGGTCCGGGAGGGCCACCGCGGGCAGCTCGCGGATCTGCTGGCGGGCGGGGGTGCGGACCTGTTCGTAGCGGGTGGAGTTGGCGTGCCGTACGAGGATGTCGCTGGCCTCGCGGACCGTGGAGTCGGCGGTGGACAGATCGGCGGCGCAGCCGCGCAGCGAGCGGCGGGACTCGGCGGCGGCCTGCCGGGCGTCCGCCAGCCGGCCGGGGTACGGCTCGACCGGCCCGTCCGCCGCCTCCTCGGCGTCCTGGTGGTCACGGAGCAGATCGCGCAGCAGAGCAGCCGTCTCGTCGAAGCCGCCGGCCGCGTCCTCGGCGGCGCGGTGGCCGCGCAGCAGTTCCTCGTGCCGGTCCCGGGCGGTCGTCAACGCCTCGGTGGTGGTGGCCAGTTCGCCCGCCGCGGTGCGCAGCAGCTCCTTGGCGCGGTCGGCGTCCGCGGGCACCAGCTCCTCGGGCAGCTCGGTGTGCGCCTCGCCGTCCGTGGGGGCGAGCCGCTCGGCCTCGCCGCGCAGCCGGCCGAGCTGTTCGCTGGCGGCCGAGGCGCGGGTCTCCAGCATGTGCACCAGCGATTCGGCGCGGGCCGCGGCGGCCTGCCGGGACGGGCCGTCGGCGGCGTCCGGGCTCTCCAGGAGCGCCTCCGCGCGGGTGCGGACCTTGTTGGTGAGGCGGTTCAGCTCGGCCAGCGCGGCGCTCTCCTCGCCCTCGGCTCGGGCCTGTTCGGCGCGCAGGTCGGCACCGACGCCGACCTTCTCGTACAGCTGGGAGGCGGCGCGGTAGGCCTCGCGCAGTGCGGGCAGCGAGGCGCTCGCGGCCTCGGGGGCCTCCCCCAGGTCGTCCGGCACACCGGCGATCTCGGCGCGCTCGGCGCGCAGCGCACGGGCGGTGCGGCGGGCGTCGTCGGCGGCCCGCTGGGCGGCTCTGCGGTCCTCGTCGGCGGCCCGCGCGCGGTCCACACACTCCTCGGCACGGTCCTCGGACTCGGCCGCCTCGTCGGCGAGTTCCCGCATCCGGGACTGCCAGGAGGCGCGCTCGCGCAGCCGGTGGGCGAGCCCGGCCAGCAGATCGGCGGCGCGGCGGGCGCGCTGGGCGGTCTCCTGGCGCTCGTCACGCACCCGGGTGGCCTCGGCCGCGACCTCCTCGGTCTCGGTGCGCGCCGCGCGGGCCTCGGCCAGCTCCGCGGCGGCCTCCTCAGCGGCCGTCCGGGTCTCCGTCGCGGCGGCGGCCAGCTCCTCCAGGCGGCCGGCCGGGCAGCCGGTACGCCAGGAGCCGAGCCGGGCGGCCAGCGCCCGGTCCCCGGCGAGCCGGGCGGCCAGCGCGCGGATCTCGTCGTCCCGCTCTATGGCGCGCGCCCGCAGCGCCTGGCGCTCCTCGTCCGCGGCGGACTCGTCGTGCATCGCCGGGTTCGGCGGGACGAGGAAGACGCCGGACTCCCGCTCGTCGGGGGCGGGCGTGGGGGCGAGCAGTGCGGCGGCGGTGCCGACCGCGACGGCCGAGCGCGGCAGCAGCGCGGCCTGGGCGAGCACCTCGCGGGCCCGCGCATGGGTGTCCGGGTCCGTGATGATCACGCCGTCGACCAGCTCGGGGCGGGCGGCGAGCACCCGGGTGTGGTCGGCCGGGTCGACGGACTGGGCCAGATAGCGCCAGCCCGGCAGCGCGGGGACGCCGTGCTCGCCGAGGTACTCGACGGCGGCCAGCACATCGGGCCCCGGGGGCAGCAGACCGCCGTCGCCCAGCGCGCCGAGAATCCGCGCGTCGTCGGCGGCGGCCGTGCGCAGGTCGAACAGCTGCCGCTCGGCGCCGGCGACGCCCGCCTCCAGCAGCTCGCGCAGCCCGTCGGCGTTGCGGTCCAGCTCCTCGGCGGTGAGCGGGCCGGCGGCGGGGCGGCGCGCGGCGCCCGGGTCCGTGCCGGAGGCCGTACGGGGGCCGGGCACGCCGAGGGCCCTGGCCTCGGCCTGCGGGAGGCCGAGGAGGTCGGTGAGGCGCTGTTCGGCGCCGATGGACTCGGCGGCCCGGCGCTCGGCCTCGTACGCGCGCTCGGCGGCCTCGGCGGCGTCCTCGGCGCGGGCCGCCGCCAGTTCGGCGGCGGAGTGCCGGGCGGTGGCCTCGCGGGCCCGGTCGGTGGCCTGCCGGGCCGCCTCACGGGCCGAGTCCCAGGCCTCCACGGCGGTCTTCTCGGCGTCCGAGGCGGCCAGCGCGGCGCGGGCCGGGTCCGCGTCGGGGGCGCTGTCGTCCAGCCAGCCCGCCCGGACGGCCTCCGCGGTCTCCTCGGTGACCTCGGCGAGCCGCTGCTTGAGGTGCTCGGCCTCGCTGCGGGCGCGCTGGGCGTGGGTGGCGGCGGTGGTGGCGTCGCGGTGCGCCGACTCACCGGCCTCCTGGAGGGCGGCGGACCGTTCCTCCTCCTCGTTGGCGACCCGTTCACCGGCCTCGGCCGCCGCGTGCAGGGCGCGGACGAGGTCGGCGGCGGCGGTGGCTCGGGCGGCGAGCGCGGGCGCGGCGTCCCGCTCGGCCTCGCGGATGGCGGCGGCGACCCGGGCGGAGCGGTCGGCCGCGGCGCGGTGCCGCAGCGCGATCTCGGCGGCCTGCCAGGCGCTGTGCAGCGTACGGGCGTCGTTGAGTTCCCGGCGCTGGGCGGCGGCGCCCTTCTCCGCGGCGGCCAGCGCCAGCGAGGCGTGCCGGTAGGCGAGTTCGGCGGAGACCAGGGAGCGGCGCTCGCGGACCTGCTCGGCGTCGGTGACGCGGTGCGCGGCGGCTTCGACCTGCTCGGCGAGTGCGGCGGCGCGGCCGCGCTCCTCGGTGCCGCGGGCGTGCAGCCGCTGGGCGAGGCCGCGGGTGCGGCGCTCGGCTCCGGCATGCACCTCGCGGGCGCGTTCCCGGTGTTCGGCGGCATCGGCGATGCGGGAGAGCAGGTCGAGGGAGCCGGCCGTGAAGTCCCGTTCGGCGGTGAGTTCGGCGCGCCGGCCGAGCTTGTGGGCGAAGCCGTGCACCAGGTCGGCGAGGCCGTCGGTGTCGCGGGTGTCCGTCACGGCGCGCAGCAGCAGGTCGGTGAAGTCCGAGTCGTTCTTGACCGCGAACAGGCCGGCCGCCTCGCCCTCGTCGGCGTTCATCTCCCTCTGGTAGCGGAAGAGTTCCGGGTCCAGGCCCAGCTCGCCGAGGTGTACGTTCCAGCGCTCGTGGCCCTCCTCCCAGACGACATCCAGGTTGGGGTAGTTCTTCCCCGCCTCGGTGAGGACGTCGCGGAAGCCCTTCATCGTGCGGCGGCGGCCCTGGGCGCCGGAGCTGCCCTCGCCGCCCTCCTGGCGGGGGCGGACGACGGTGGCCTCGGCGACGGGGAGCGAGTCCAGACTCATTCCGGGGCCGGGACGGAAGCTGTACCAGGCCTCGGCGAACTTCCGGGGGTCGTTGGAGACCTGGCGGCCGCGCCATTCGCTGGCCTTTCCGACGACCACGCTCTCGCCGGTCACCACGTGCTGCCACTCCAGGGCGACATGGCCGCAGTCGTCGGCGAGCAGGAACTTGCGCAGCACACCGGAGCTGGCGCCGCCGAGGGTGTTGCGGTGGCCGGGCAGCATCACCGAGAAGATCAGCTTGAGCAGGACGGACTTGCCGCCGCCGTTCTCCAGGAAGAGCACCCCGGCGGGCGCCGGGCGGCGCGGCGGGCCGACCGGTTCGTCCTCGAAGAAGTCCGCCTGGGCCGGGGCCGGTTGGGGTACGGGCGCGCCGACTCCGCGCAGGTCCAGCACGGTGTCGGCGTAGCGCGCACCGGCGGGCCCGATGGAGTAGAGGCGGACCCGGGACAGCTCGTACATGGCGGACTCTCGTTGTCGTGGCGGGAAGGGGTGGCGGCGGGCGGCCACCGGATGGTCGGCGGTCGAGGGGCCCGTCAGCCCGAGTGGAAGGGCAGTCCGGCGTCCGCGACCAGGTCGAGGTCGTCGGTCTCCTCGCCCGGCATGAGGGCGGCGCTGCCGTCGGCGACGGGGACGATGCCCAGCTCCAGGAGTTCGGCCATGGCGGCGCTGCCGGCCATGTCGCGGACCTGGAGCTGATAGCGGGCGGTGGTGCGGTAGGCGCCGCCGGCGTCGTCACCGGTGCGCTGGAGGAAGCCGGAGTCGACGAGGAAGGTGACGGCCTTGGCGATGATGCCGGTGGTCGAACCGGCCAGCCGGCGGGCGTCCTTGGTGGCGCCGGTCGCGCTGCGCCGGGCGTAGATGCGCCAGGCGGACTCCAGGCCGGGGGCGTCGGTGGCCGGGTCGGTGTTCTCGCCCTCCTGCTCGGCGCGCTCCTCCAGGCGGCGGCAGGCCTGCCGGACGAAGGCGTCGACCCCGTTGACCGTGATCCGGCCGATGTAGCCGTCGTCGGCGAGGTCCTCGGGGCGCGGGAAGGCCAGCGCGGCGACGGCGAGGTGGGCCAGGCCGTGCAGGAAGCGGTCGGCGGAGTCGGCGGAGGCGCGGCGGGCGTAGTCGCCCATGCGTACGGCGAAGACGGAGTCCTCGTCGGCGGTGACGGCCATCCCGGCGCGGGTGGAGACCTCCAGGACGACCAGGCCGAGGCCGGTGGCGACGGCGTCGGCGAGCCGGGCGAAGGCGGGGTCGTCCCGGTAGCGGCGGAGCAGTTCGCTGTATTCGGCGTCGCGGGCGGGCAGCAGCTTGGGCTGGAGGCCGAAGGAGACCAGCCGCGCGGCGTCGGCGGCGTCGGCGGGCGTGAGGGGCGGGGGGCCCGCAGCGGCGGGCCCGGCGTCGGCGGCGGGCGCGCCCCAGCCAGGCTCACCGGTCCCGGACGCCAGGTCCGGCTGCGGCGCCTCGTCGTACTGGGTCACGGAACAAGCTCCTTGCAGGGGACGGTCGGGGACATCTCGGGCCGGTGGGACGGCGGACGGCCGCCCGGCGCGCCATGGGCCCGCCGGACCGGGCGCGCCCCGCCGGTCGCCGGCCGCTCGTCCTGGGCGCGGGGCATCAGGCCACCTCCGAGCGGTCCGCGGCCATGCCGGCGGCGTCCAGCAGCGCCTTGCCGACGATCAGGTCGGCGCCGCCGAACTCGGGGTCTATCAGCTCCGTGCCGTCGTCGACGGCGAACAGCAGCTGCGGTTCTCCCTGGCGGTAGGCCGTGCCGACCGGGGGGCTGGCGGCGTGTACGGCCAGCAGGGCGACGAGGTAGGGGAGTTCGGGGTCGCTGCGGCGCGCCTCGGCGAGCAGGCCGGAGAGCCGGCGGGGCGCGTCGGCGGGCAGGTCGAGCAGCGCCATCGCGGCGTCCAGCTGGGCCTCGCTGAAGCGGCTGTCGTCGGGGGTCGCGACCAGGTCGGGCTCGGGCATCTCGGCACCCAGGTGCTCACGCTCCACGGGCGGGGTGAGCAGCATCTCGACGAGGTCCCCTATCCGCGCGGCCGAGGGCGTACGCAGCCCCGTGCCCTTGGCGAAGAAGGCGTCGGTGACGCGGATGGCCTGCTCGGCGGGGAGCGGCAGCAGCGGGGCGACCAGCTGGCCGTAGAGGTCGAGTCCGGAGCGGGCCGTGGGGGTGGCGAAGGCCTGCCGGTCCTGCTCGGCGCGGAACAGCGGCCCGGCCTCCAGCAGCCGGGACTGGAGCTGGGTGTGGCGGCGGATGCAGTCCTTGACGATGTCGACGAGCTCGGCGGCCCGCCGCTTGTGCTCGGGCTCCTCGGTCTCGTCGCGGGCCTTGCGGATGTTCGTCAGGATCGCGTTCTCGTGGCGGTAGCGGTCCGCGACGTGGTCCAGCGCCTCGGTGATCATGTCGGGGACGGTCTGCAGCCAGTCGACGGCGCGGACGTTGCGGCGGGTGGCGTCCAGGGTCCTGCGGAGCGTCTCGGCGTACTGCACGGTGCGGTAGCGGGCCTGCTCGGCGGCGAGCTGGGCGTCGGCCAGCCGGCCGCGGTTGATCAGCACCTCCAGCTTGACCTCGGCGGCGATCTGGGCGCTGGTGACGTCCGTGTCGAGCGCGCCGACCAGGACGTTGACCGCTTCGTCGGTGGCCCGGAGGTAGACGCTGCCGCCGGCGCCGGGCACCTCCTCGATGAGCTTGAAGTCGTAGTCGCGGCGGACGTACTCGCCCTCGGTGGTGAAGGTGCCGTAGACGGCGCGGAAGCCGCGGTCCACGCTGCCGACGTTGATCAGGTTCTCCAGCACCCAGCGGGCCACCCGCTCGTGCTCGAGCGCGGCGCGGCGGGGAGCCTGGGCGGCGACCCGGGGGAGCACCTTCGCCACTATCTCCTCGTGGTCGGCGCCGGTGTCGAAGTCCATGTTGAGGGTGACGAGGTCGATGACGGCGAGCGCCACCTCCGCCATGGCGTAGACGCCGTACTCGCCCGCGAGGTTGGCCTTGCGCGCATCGAGGTCGTGCAGCGGCGCGGTGCACGCGAGGGCACGCAGCCGACGGGCCAGGCCCTCGTCGGCGGCCGGGCCCGGCGCAGGCCGGTGAGGGCCGTTGAGCTGGGGCGCAGCGGCCCCCGGGGCGGGAAAAGTCACGTCGCACAGAGTAGGCGCTCGCACTGACAACGGACGAAACGGCGCGGAGGCGTTCCTGGGTGGAACCGCAGGTGAGTCCGTTGACGGGCCGCTCATGGGCCGTTCGCGGACCGCTCACGGACCGGCGCGACAGTCTACGGGGTGGCGTGCGGCGGCGGCCCGCCAGGTCCGGTGTGCGCCGGTGCCGGTCTCAGTGGGTGGCCCCTTCGGCGACGCGGAGGTCGGTGCGGGTGTGCGCGGCGGTGCGGGCGATCTCGCGCAGCGCCCGGGCGACGGCGTCCGTGGGGAGCGAGGGCAGGGCGCGGTCGAGGACCTGCTCCGGCGCGTAGGGGACGTGGACGAATCCGCCGCGTATCCCGGGCAGTTCGGTGGCGATGAGGTGGGCGAGGCCGTAGAAGACGTGGTTGCAGACGTAGGTGCCCGCGGTGTTGGAGACGGAGGCGGGCAGTCCGGCGGCGCGGACGGCCGCGACGCATGCCTTGATCGGCAGGGTGGAGAAGTACGCGGCGGGGCCGCCGGGCACGATCGCCTCGTCGACGGGTTCGGCGCCCGAGGCATCGGGGATGCGGGCGTCGTCGACGTTGACGGCGAGGCGTTCGACGGTGAGGTCGGGCCGGCCGCCCGCCTGGCCGACGCACACCACGATCTCGGGGCGGGTCTCCTCGATCGCGGCGCGCAGTACCGCCACCGACGCTCCGTAGACGCAGGGCAGTTGGGCGGCGAACAGCTCGATGCCGTCCGGCGGTTCGGCCGCGGCGGCGCGGACCGCCTGCCAGGAGGGGTTGGTGGATTCACCATCGAAAGGGGCGAATCCGGTCAGCAGTACCCGGGTCATACGGTCATCCTTGGTGCGACGGCTGGAGCGGAGGACGGAACGGGCCGGTCCCCGGGCGCCGGCCACGGAGGGGCGGCGCCCGGGGACCGGTTCAGAAGGCGAACAGCGCCATGATCACGATGTTGCAGCCGAGCAGCACACCCGCGGTGGGCAGCTGTGCCTTGATGGGCCCGTACTGGTCCTTCAGTTCCAGCAGCGCCGCCGGGACGATGTTGAAGTTGGCGGCCATGGGGGTCACGAGGGTGCCGCAGAACCCGGCGAGCATGCCGATGGCCAGCACGGCGGGGGCGTTGCCGTCGAAGTGGCCGACCAGGACGGGCCAGCCGACGGCCGCGGTCATCACGGGGAACGCCGCGAACGCGTTGCCCATGATCATGGTGAAGGCGAACATGCCCACGCAGTAGACGACGATCGCGATGTAGAGCGAGTCGTCCGGCAGGATGGAGGTGGTCAGCTTGCCGACCTGGTCGCCGACGCCGGAGACCTGGAAGATGGCGCCCAGGGTGGCCAGCATCTGCGGCAGCAGCATCGCCCAGCCCATCGCCTCCAGCATGGAACGGCCGGACTGCACGGGTACGGAGATCCGCTTCTCCCGGAGGATGAGCATGCCGACGACGAGGGCGACGACGGCTCCGATACCGAGGCCGAGGATGGTCTCGCTGCCCTCCTCCAGGACCGGTTCACCCCCGAAGGACAGGTGCTTGACGCCGATGGCGCAGGCCATGGCGACGACCGGGATGGTGAGCGCCGGGACGAACAGCCGGTTGCCGAGCCTGGCGGCGCTGGCGGTGCGCTCCTCCGTGGTGGTGGTGCGCGGGGTGCCGCGTCCGGTGAACCCGAAGCCGGCCAGGCAGGCCATGAGCAGCACCGCGACGCCCAGGGGCTCGGCGGGTGCCTGCTTGGTGACGACCCAGCTGCTGTAGATGAAGCCGGCGCCGATCAGGCCCCAGAAGGTGCCGGTGCCCAGGCGCTTGGGGTTGCTGCGGTCGGTGGCCATCTGGAAGGCCATCACCAGGAAGCTGATCCCCACCAGCCAGTAGAACCACTCTGCCTTGATCACTTGGCGGCCTCCACTGCTGCGGTGTCGTCGACGTGGGCGGTGAGCAGTTCGCGTTCCAGCTGGCGGTCCAGGCGCAGCAGCCGCCAGCCGTGGACCACGAAGGCGCACACGGCGGTGGGGATCGCCCACAGCGCGAGCTGCAGCGGTTCGAGGTGGGTGCCGTAGGTGGTGTTGACGAAGCCGGTGATCAGCAGGATCGAACCGACGGCGAGGAAGACGTCCTCCCCGAAGAAGAGGCCGACGTTGTCCGCGCTGGCGGAGAACGACCGGACCTTCTCCCGCGTCCGGTCCGGGAGTCCGCCGTACTTGCGCTCGGCCGCGCCCTCGGCCATCGGGACGGCGAGCGGGCGGACGGTCTGGGCGTGGCCGAAGACCTGGGTCAGTCCGACCGCCGCACCGATCTGCCGCAGACCGAGGTAGAGCGCCAGGAAGCGGCCCGTGGTGAGTTTGGAGAACCGGGCGATGAGGTTGCGGGCCTGCTCCTGGAGGCCGTAGCGCTCCAGGAGGCCGATGACCGGGAGGGTGATCGCGAAGATCGTCACCGCCCGGCTGCCGGCGAAGCCCTCGCCGAACGCGGCGAGCACCCGGCCCGGCGACAGCCCTCCGAGGAGGCCGGTCGCGATGCCGGCCACGCCTACGACCAGCAGGGGGTTGCGTTTCGTGGCGAAACCGATCACGACCACGAGCACGCCGAGGAGCACGATCATGGATGCGCCTTCCGCGTACGGGGACCCCACGGGTCCGTGAGGGGATGAAGAGATTGCAGCGGAGGCTAGGCGATTGTTCAACGATCCGACAAGGGGTCTGTCACAACGGATCGGCCACGCCCCCTGAGGCGGGCCGCGCGGTGACTCTCCGGCCCCTCATCCCTCCGCGATGCGCTGCGCGTACGCCCCCGACAGCTGGCTGCGCGAGTCCTCCAGGTAGGACCGCAGGAGCCGCTCAGCCTCTGGGGCATCGCCCGCCTGGAGCGCCTCGACAATCTGGCGATTCCGGGTCAAATAGGGCGCATGGAAGCGCCGGGGGTCGGCCATGACGTGGAAGACCAGCCGGAGTTCGGCGAGCACCCCGCGCATCAGCTCATCCGTGCGCGGACTGCCCGCCAGGGCCACGACGCCCTGGTGGAAGCGGATGTTGGCCGTCGAGAGCGCCTGCCACTCCCGTTCCTCCGAGGCCGTCTCGCCGGCCCGTACGGCGGCCTCGATCGCCGCGACGGCGTCGTTCACACCGGCGCCGTAGGGCCCCTGGCCGAGCCCCCGTACCGCCGCGCACTCCACGAGGAGGCGCACCCGGTAGATGTCCTCCAGGTCCTCGACGGTCACCACCCGGACGAACACCCCGCGGTTGAGTTCGTGCACCAGCAGCCGCTCATGGGTCAGCAGCCGGAAGGCCTCCCGCAGGGTGTTGCGCGAGACCCCCAGCGCGCCGCCGATGCTCTCCTCGGAGAGGCGGGCGCCGGGCGGGAAGTAGCCCTCGGCGATCCGGTCGCGGAGAATGTCGGCGACCCGCTCGGCCGTGCTGGAGCGGCCCAGCAGCGGGCGGTCCCGCTCCAGGCCCGCGACCTCGGTGAGCCGCCCCTGATCGTTCTTCGCCGTGCCGCCCGCCATTCCGCTCCCCGCTCTCGTGCGTACCGGGCGGCGCGTTCCGGCCGTCCCGGTGTCGTTGGGCGGAAGTCAATCCCAGATGGGAGGACGAAACAACGCACCCGTGAACGGTCCGCACACACCTCTTGTCGGATCGTTGAACAATCCTCTACGTTGTCCTCGACGCCGGTCGGCTCAAGTTGCCCTCAGGGGAGAGCCACTACGGATACGGGCCGGCCGGAACGTCCCGCCCGCCCCTGCCCGCACACGGGCCCCGCATGCCGCACCACCGCGCACCGGCCGGCCCCGAGCCCTCTGGAACGGACACACATGAGTGAGCGCAGCACGGTGCCCCCTCCCGTCATCGACCTCAACGCCGACCTCGGCGAAGGCTTCGGCCGCTGGCAGCTCACCGACGACGAGGCCCTGCTCTCCGTCGTCACCAGCGCCAACGTCGCCTGCGGCTTCCACGCCGGCGACCCGGCCACGATGCGCCGGGTGTGCGAACTGGCCGCCGAGCGCGGGGTGGTGATCGGCGCCCAGGTCTCCTACCGCGACCTGGCCGGCTTCGGCCGCCGCGCGATGGACGTCCCGCCGGACGAGCTGGCCGCCGAGATCACCTACCAGATCGGTGCCCTGGACGTCTTCGCGCGCGCCGCCGGTGCCCGCGTCGGCTACGTCAAACCCCATGGCGCGCTCTACAACCGCTGTGTCCACGACGAGGAGCAGGCCCGCGCCGTCGTGGCCGGCATCCGCGCCGCGGGCGAGGCGCTGCCGGTCCTGGGGCTGCCCGGCTCCCGGCTCCACGAGGCCGCCGCGGAGGCCGGACTCCCGGTCGTCGGCGAGGCGTTCGCCGACCGGGCCTACACCCCCGAGGGCACACTGGTGCCGCGCCGCGAGGCGGGCGCGGTGATCCATGACCCCGACGAGGTCGTCAAGCGGGCCCTCGGCATGGCCCGGGACCACGCCGTCACCGCCCGCGACGGCCGGCGCGTGAGCCTCACGGCCCGTTCGCTGTGTCTGCACGGCGACACCCCCGGAGCCGCGGACCTCGCCCGGCGGGTGCGGTCCGAGCTGACCGCGGCCGGCGTCCCGGTGCGGAGCTTCGTATGAGGCCGCTGCCGGTCGGTGAACACGGTCTGCTCATCGAGCTGGACAACGCCGAGGAGGTCGAGGCGCTGCACGCCGAACTGCTGCGCCGGGCCGCCGACGGCGCCCTGCCGCCGCTGCGCGAGATCGTGCCCGCCGCCCGTACGGTGCTGCTCGACGGCCTCGCCGACCCGCGTGGGCTCCTCTCCGAACTCGCCGCCTGGGACATTCCGCCGCTCACCGCCGGCGACCGGCCCACGGTGGAGATCCCGGTCCGCTACGACGGCCCCGACCTCGCCGATGTCGCCGCCCTGTGGGGCGTGACCCCGGACGAGGTCGTACGGCGGCACTCCGGCACGGAGTTCCATGTCGCCTTCTGCGGCTTCGCGCCGGGCTTCGGCTATCTGACCGGTCTGCCCGAGCCGCTGCACGTACCGCGCCGGGACACCCCCCGCACCAAGGTGCCGGTCGGCTCGGTCGCCCTGGCCGGCCCGTACACCGGCGTCTACCCGCGCTCCTCCCCCGGCGGCTGGCAGCTGATCGGCACCACCGACACCGTGCTGTGGGACCCGCGCCGCGAACCGGCCGCACTGCTCGCCCCCGGCACCCGCGTCCGCTTCGTCCCGCAGGAGACCGCCCGATGACCGACCGCGCCTTCTCGGTCGTCCGGGCCGGTGCGCTCACCACCGTCCAGGACCTCGGCCGGCCCGGCCATGCGCACCTCGGGGTGCCGCGGGCCGGTGCCCTCGACGCGCCCGCGCACCGGCTCGCCAACCGCCTGGTGGGCAACCCCGTTTCCGCCGCCACCCTGGAGACCACGCTCACCGGCTGCGCCCTGCGGGTACGGACGGCCAGCACCGTCGCCGTCACGGGCGCCCCCTGCCCGGTGACCGTCGACGGCCGCCCCGCCCCCTGGGGCGCCCCGGTCCGGGTGCCGGCGGGCGCCGTCCTGGACGCCGGGCCCGCCACCCACGGGCTGCGCTCCTACCTCGCGTTCGCCGGCGGCGTCGACGCCGAACCGGTGCTCGGCAGCCGCGCCACCGATCTGCTCTCCGGCCTGGGCCCGGACCCGCTCACCGACGGCGCGGTCCTCCCCCTGGGCGCTCCGCACGGCTCTCCAGCCGGTGCCGACGCCGTCCCGCACCCCGGCCCGGCGGCGGAACTCCTGCTGCCGTTCCTACACGGCCCGCGCGACGCCTGGTTCACCGAGGCCGGTCTGCGCACCCTCACCACCGGCCGCTTCCGGGTCTCCCCCGCCAGCAACCGCATCGGGCTGCGCACCGAGGGGCCGCCCCTGGAACGCGCCCGCACCGGTGAACTCCCCAGCGAGGGCATGCCGTTGGGCGCCCTCCAGGTCCCGCCCAACGGCCTGCCGGTGCTCTTCCTCCACGACCACCCCACGACCGGCGGCTACCCGGTCGTCGGCGTCGTCCCCGAACGCTGTCTGGCCCCCGCCGCCCAGGCCGTGCCGGGCACGCCGGTCCGCTTCGTCCGCATCGGCTAGCCCCAACGGCCGTGCGGTCAGCCGCCGTCCGGCACCCCGTATCCCCCGCCGCCCGGCGTGCGCAGGACCAGCACGTCGTCGGCACCGACGTCCGCGACGTCACAGCCCGCCAGGTCCTCGTGCGTACCGTCCGCCCGCTCGACGCAGTTGGCGCCCAGGGCTCCCGGGGAGCCGCCGGCCATGCCGTACGGCGCGACCCGGCGGTGGTTGGTCAGCAGGGCGAGGGTCATCGGCTCCAGGAAACGCAGCCGGCGCTCGACGCCGCAGCCGCCGTGCCAGCGGCCGCTGCCGCCGCTGCCGGAGCGGATGGCGAAGCTGTCGACACGGACGGGGTAGCGCCACTCCAGCACTTCGGGGTCGGTCAGCCGGGAGTTGGTCATATGGGTCTGGACGGCGTCCGCGCCGTCGAAGCCGTCGCCGGCGCCCGAACCGCTGGCGACGGTCTCGTAGTACTGCACCCGGTCGTTGCCGAAGGTGAGGTTGTTCATCGTGCCCGAGCCCTCGGCCTGCACACCGAGCGCGGCGTAGAGCGCGCCGGTGACCGCCTGGGAGGTCTCCACGTTGCCCGCGACGGTGGCGGCCGGGAAGACGGGGGCGAGCATCGAGCCCTCGGGGATGCGGACCTCCACGGGCTTGAGGCAGCCGCTGTTGAGCGGGATGTCGTCGGCGACCAGGGTGCGGAAGACGTAGAGGACGGCCGCCATCACCACCGAGCTGGGCGCGTTCGCGTTGCCGGGCTGCTGGGGTGAGGTGCCGGCGAAGTCGAGTACGGCGCCGCGGGCGGCGCGGTCGACGGTCAGCGCCACATGGATCTCGGCCCCGCTGTCGGTCTCGTAGCGGCAGCTGCCGTCCGACAGCCCGGCGATGATCCGCCGGACCGACTCCTCGGCGTTGTCCTGGACGTGCCCCATATAGGCCCGGACGACGTCCAGCCCGAACTGCTCGGTCATCCTGCGGAGTTCCTGGATGCCCTTCTCGTTGGCGGCGATCTGGGCCCGCAGGTCGGCGAGGTTGGCGTCCGGTGCGCGCGAGGGGTACGGACCGGCGGCGAGCAGCTCGCGGGTCGCCTCCTCGCGCAGTTCGCCGTCGCGCACCAGCAGCCAGTTGTCGAAGAGGACGCCCTCCTCCTGGACGGTGCGGCTGAAGGCCGGCATCGAGCCCGGGGTGATGCCGCCGATCTCGGCGTGGTGGCCCCGGGAGGCGACCAGGAACAGCAGGGTGTCCCCGTCGGTGTCGAAGACCGGGGTGACGACGGTGACATCGGGGAGGTGGGTGCCGCCGTGGTACGGATCGTTGATCGCGTACACGTCGCCGGGCCGCATGTCGTCTCCGCGGCGCCGGAGCACCTCCTGGATGGACTCCCCCATCGAGCCCAGGTGCACGGGGATGTGCGGGGCGTTGGCGATCAGACTGCCCTCGGCGTCGAAGAGCGCGCAGGAGAAGTCGAGGCGTTCCTTGATGTTGACGGAGTGCGCGGTGTGCTCCAGACGGACGCCCATCTGCTCGGCGATGGCCATGAAGAGGCTGTTGAAGACCTCCAGCATCACCGGGTCGGCGTCCGTGCCGACCGCCACCCGGCCGGAGCGCGGCCGGGTCCGGGTCAGCGTGAGGTGCCCGCGCTCGCCCATGGCCGCCTGCCAGTCCGGGTGGAGGACCGTGGTCGCGTCCTCCTCGGCGATGACCGCCGGCCCGGTGAGGGTGTCCCCGGGGCACAGGTCGCCGCGCCGGTAGAGGCCGGTGTCCTGCCAGCGGCCGCCGGTGTACATCCGGATCGTCGCGGCCCGCGTCAACTCCCCCTCCCGGTCGCCGGGTCGGGTCTCGTGGTCACCGGCGCCGCCGGCCGCGCCCACCGCCTCGACCGACACCGCCTCGGCCACCAGGGGCTTGTCCATGGTGAAGGCGTAGCGCTCGCGGTGCGCCCGGGCGAAGTCCGCGGCCATGGTGTCGGCGTCGGCCAGCGGGACGCCGAGGGTGGAGTCGGTCCCGGCGTAGCGGATCAGTACCCGGGCGCGGGTGGTGACGGAGGCGTCCGGCACCCCGTCGTCGAGGAGTTCGCGCCGGGTCTGCGCGGCGAGGGCGTCGCACGCCTCCTGGACCCGGCCGACGGCCACGGGGTCGGTGAACTCCGCCTCGACGGCCTGCTCACGCATCGCGGTGGCGTCGGCGACCCCGATGCCGTACGCGGAGAGCACCCCGGCCAGCGGCGGGACGAGCACCGTGTCGATGCCCAGCGCGTCGGCGACCGCGCAGGCGTGCTGGCCGCCGGCGCCGCCGAAGCTGGTGAGGGCGTAGCGGGTGATGTCCCGGCCGCGCTGAACGGAGATCTTCTTGACGGCGTTGGCCATGTTGAGCACCGCGATGTCGAGGAAACCGGCCGCGACCTCCTCGGATCGAGCCGCGGTCGTCCCCGGTCTCGGCGGCGGCCCGCGCGGCCAGTTCGGCGAAGCGGGTACGGACCGCCTCGGCGTCCAGCGGCTGGTCACCGTCCGGCCCGAAGACCGCCGGGAAGTGGGCGGGCTGGATGCGGCCGAGCATCACGTTGGCGTCGGTGACGGTGAGCGGGCCGCCGCGCCGGTAGCAGGCCGGGCCCGGGTTCGCGCCGGCCGAGTCGGGGCCGACCCGGTAGCGGCGCCCGTCGAAGTGCAGCACGGAGCCGCCGCCGGCCGCGACGGTGTGGATGTTCATCATCGGGGCGCGCATCCGTACGCCCGCGACCTCGTTGCCGAAGACCCGCTCGAACTCCCCGGCGTAGTGCGACACATCGGTGGAGGTGCCGCCCATGTCGAAGCCGATCACCCGGTCGTGGCCGCCGCCGGCCTCGGCGGCCGTACGGACCATGCCGACCACGCCGCCCGCGGGGCCGGACAGCACCGCGTCCTTGCCGCGGAAGTGCGCGGCCTCCCGCAGCCCGCCGTTGGACTGCATGAACATCAGCCGGATGCCGGGGAGCTGGGCGGCGATCTCGTCGACATAGCGGCCCAGGATCGGCGAGAGATAGGCGTCGACGACGGTGGTGTCGCCGCGCGGCACCAGCTTCATCAGCGGGCTGACCTCGTGCGAGCAGCTGACCTGGGCGAAGCCGGCCCGTCTGGCCAGTTCGGCGACGGCCCTCTCGTGCTCGGCATGGCGGTAGCCGTGCAGCAGGACGACGGCGGCGCTGCGCAGGCCGTCCGCGCGGGCCCGGATCAGCGCGTGGCGGACCGCGTCCACGTCCAGCGGCCGGACCAGCGCGCCCTGTGCGCCGATCCGCTCCGGTACCTCGATCACCCGGTCGTAGAGCGCCTCGGGCAGCACGATCCGGCGGTCGAAGATCCGCGGCCGGTTCTGGTAGGCGATCCGCAGCGCGTCCCGGAAGCCCTCGGTGATCAGCAGTACGGTCGGTTCGCCCGTGCGCTCCAGCAGGGCGTTGGTGGCGACGGTGGTGCCCATCCTGACGACGGACACCCGCTCGGCGGGCACCGGTTCGTCCGGGCCGAGCCCCAGCATCATCCGGATGCCGGCCACCGCGGCGTCCCGGTAGCGCTCCGGATGGTGCGAGAGCAGCTTGGCGGTGACCAGCCGCCCGTCCGGCCGTCTGCCGACGACGTCCGTGAACGTGCCGCCCCGGTCGATCCAGAACTCCCAGCGTCCGGTCATCCCGCCATTGTCGCAGCGCCCTTCGCCGTCCCGGTGTCTTTGCCGGTGGCCGCGCCGTACGGCCTGCTCAGCGCGGCGAGCGCGGAGCGGGTGGCGGTGTCGGCCGCGGCGTCGAGCAGCCGCCCGGACCCGGCCAGGCCGTGCCGGCACTCCTGGAGCGCCAGCCCGAGCAGACCGGGCAGCAGGTCCGTGCACCGGTCGGCGACCCAGCGGGTCCCGCGGGTCGCCATCCACAGCGCGGAGCCGGTGCGGGTCGGCTGCGGTCCGTCGAGGGTGAGCGCGGGCGGCGGCCCGACGGGGCGGCCGGCGGCGAGCGCCGTGTGGAAGCCGCGGGCCAGCAGCCGGTGGCCGCGCTCGCTGGGGTGCAGCCGGTCCACGCTCCATGAGGCGCGTTCGGCGGCCCAGGAGTGGTCGGCGAGGTGCAGATGCACGCCCCCGTAGCGGGCGGACACCGCGTGGACGACGGTGTTGACGGCGCGCATCCGGCGCCCCAACGGGCGGGCCAGCGGCGCGGGCAGCCCCAGCATCCGGCCCGGATCGGGCAGACACGCCGTCAGCACCACCGCCCCGTCGGCGCTCAGCGCGCCGTGTGCCCGGTCCAGCGCGGCCGCCACCCGCTCGATGGCGAAGGCGGCCCGCAGGGTGTCGTTCGCCCCGACGAGCAGCGAGGCGAAGCGCGGCCGGAGCGCCCGCGCCGCGGGCAGCTGCCGTTCGGCGACATCGGCGGCGAGCGCCCCGCTCCGCGCCAGGTTCACCAGCGGGACGCCGCCGGGCCGCTCGCCCAGCGCCTCGGCCAGCAGCGCGGCCCAGCCGCGCCAGCCGCCGCCCGGCAGCGGGTCGCCGAGCCCCTCGGTCAGCGAATCGCCGAGCGCGGCGAAGCAGCCCGGGACCGTGGCCCCACCGCCCGGCGTCCGTGCCGGTGTCACCACCCCCTCGGAGCCCACCGTCACCACCCGCCCAACGGGCCGGCCGGATGCGGCGCGGCCGCGGCGGGGACCGGCCTGCCGACCGGTGCGGGCGCGTCGTGCGCCGCCAGGAAGGCGTCGATGGCGGGCTGCCAGCCGTAGTTCTCGGCCCGCCGACGGGCTGCGGTGCGCCGGGCGGGCTCCGGCCGGGCCAGGACCCGCTGGACCGCGTCGGCGAAGGACGGCCCGTCGTCGAGCGCCGTGTCCCCGCCCCCGCCGACCAGACCCGCCAGCGCCGACGCCGCGCTGGCCACCACCGGTGTGCCGCAGGCCAGCGCCTCCAGCGCGGCCAGCCCGAAGGTCTCGGCCGGGCCGGGCGCCAGCGCGAGATCGGCACCGGCCTGCAGCGCGGCGAGCCGGGAGCGGTCGGCGAGGTGCCCGAGGAACGCCACGGGCAGCCGCTCGGCCCGCGCCCGGGCCTCCAGCCGCGCCCGCAGCGGCCCGTCACCGGCCACCACCAGCGCCGCGTCGACCCCGCGCCGCCGCAGCTCGGCCAGCGCGTCCAGGGCCCGGCCCGGCCGCTTCTCCTGCGACAGCCGGGAGCAGAGCAGCAGCAGGACCTCGGCCCGCCCGGCGCAGTGCCGCCGCAGCTCGGCGCTGCGGCAGTCCGGGTGCCAGGCGTCGAGATCGACCCCGAGCGGCGCGCGCACCACATTGCGCGCACCGGCACGGACGAACTCCGCCGCCGCCCACTCGGTGGTGCACACCACCCGGCTGTAGGCGTGCGCCGTACGGCGGTTGAGCCGGTCCGCCGCCGTACGGGCGAGCGGCTGCGGCACGCCCCAGGTACGCAGCACCCCGTCCACGCTCTCGTGGGACACCATCACCGCGGGCACCCGGGCCCGGCGCGCCCACTCCCCGGTCCAGCGCAGCGTCGTCCGGTCGGAGACCTCCAGCCGGTCGGGGGCCAGCGAGTCCAGCAGCCGCGCCAGCCGGCGGCGGTCGGTCAGCATGCGGTAGCCGCCGCTGCCCGGCAGCTCCGGCCCGGGCACGGTGATCACCCGCCCCTGACCGGTGAGTTCGTCGCGGAGCCCCGCCGCACCGTCCTTCCCCGGGGGCCCGGGGACCAGGAGCACCGGTTCGTGCCCGGCGGCCCGGTAGCCCGCGCCGAGTTCGCGCAGCGCGGTGCGCAGCCCGCCGGAGGCCGGGGTGACGAAGTTGGCGATCCGGACGATCCGCAGCCCCGCCCCGCCGCCGCGTCGCGCGGTCATGCCGCCACCGCCGTCCGGTCGTCGAGCACGGCCTCGTAGTGCCCCAGCAGCTGGTCACCGACCGCCTCCCAGGTGCGGTCAGCGACCGCCCGGCGGGCCGCTGCGCCGTATCGGCCCCGCTGCCCGGCGCTGTCGGCGAGCAGCCGCACCGCGTCCCGGAACGCCCCGCCGTCGCCCGGCGTCACCAGCAGCCCCGTACGGCCGTGGTCCACCAGGTCCAGCGGACCGCCCGCCCGCGGCGCCACCACCGGCACCCCGGAGGCCATCGCCTCCTGCACGGTCTGGCAGAACGTCTCGTACGGCCCGGTGTGCACGAAGACGTCCAGCGACGCGTAGAGCCGGGCGAGTTCGTCCCCGGTGCGGCGGCCGAGGAAGCGGACCTCCGGGAGCGCGGTGCGCAGCCCGGCGGCGCTGGGGCCGTCGCCGATGACGACGGTGCGGACGCCCGGCAGCCGCGAGGTCTCGGCCAGCAGCCGGACATCCTTCTCCGGCGCGAGCCGCCCCACGTACCCCACCAGCAGCTCCCGCCCCGCGGTCAGCGAGCTGCGCAGCACCGCGTCGCGCCGCCCGGGGTGGAACCGCTCGGAGTCGACACCTCGCGGCCACAGGTGGACTCGTGGCACGCCGTGCTCGGTCAGATCCAGCAGGGCGGCGCTGGAGGGCGCCAGGGTGCGGTCGGCGGCGGCGTGCACCGCCCGGATACGCCGCCAGGCCGTGGCCCCGCCACCACCGAGGTAGGTACGGGCGTAGCGGCCCAGATCGGTCTGGTAGACGGCGATCGCGGGCACCTGGCGGCGGGCAGCGGCCGCCATCCCGCGGGCTCCGAGGACGAAGGGACTGGCGAGGTGCACCAGGTCGGGGCGGTGCCCGTCGAGCGCCGCGGACAGCCGGCGCCCGGGGAGCGCGATCCGCACCTGCGGATAGCCGGGCAGCGGCATGGAGGGCACCCGGACGACCGGGCAGGGACTCTCGTCCGCACCGGCATCCGCCGAAGCACCCCCGAGCGGCGCGATCACCAGCGGTTCGTGACCGCGCCGGACGAGATGCCGGGCGGTTTGCAGGGCGCAGTGGGAGACGCCGTTGACATCGGGCGGAAAGGATTCGGTGACGAGGACGACACGCATACGGCTGTTCTCGGCGCACCGTGCGTGGAGCGAGCCAAAGGGATCTTTCCACCCGGAGAACGTTCCGCTGCGCTTTGCCGTTGCCCCACGTTTTCGGCTTTCCCGCCGTGGTGGCTTGTCCCCGTTTCAGCTCCGCTGCGCGGGGCGTGGGTGCGGGTGATGTTTGCAGGTTCCTCGCCGTTGCGCCTGCGGCGGGCGGGTGGGTGTCGGGTGCGGTGACGGGCCGGAGGGGCAGGGTTTCCGGACTGCTTCGCTTTACGTCCGGAAACCCTGCCCCTCC
>NZ_JBSFJF010000100.1:0-20707 GCF_053597915.1 Streptomyces sp. NPDC001219
GCCTGGTGTGTGGACGTAAAGCGAAGCAGTCCACACACCAGGCCCCGGAGGCCCGTCCCCGCACCCCGACAGCCCCGCGCAGCGGACCGGCCCGCCGCAGGCGCGAACGGCGGGGAAGCGCAAGCATCACCCGCACCCAAGCCCCGCGCAGCGGACCCGAAACGGCACGAGGCCCCCACGGCGGTAAAGCCGACAACGTGGGAAGCCCCCCACAACGCCTAACGATCCGGAAGATGGATCACCGGAAAGCTCCCCGTATTGGTCGGAGCGTTCTCCGGCAGCCAGAGCACGGACACCGCACCCGTCGAACCATCGGTCTCATCCGCGTTACGGAAGGTGAGCCGCGCGCCCAGGACACGGGCCTGGCCCGCCGCGATCGTCAGCCCCAGCCCGTGGCCACGGCCCGCCCGGTCGCTGCTGCCCGTACGGAAACGGCTCGGCCCCTCCCGCAGCAGCGCCTCGGGGAAACCCGGACCGTGGTCCCGCACCCGCAGCACCCGGCCCTCGACGGTCACCTCGATCGGCGGCCGGCCGTGCCGGGCCGCGTTCGCGATGAGATTGCCGAGAATCCGCTCCAGCCGCCGCGGATCGGTGGTGACCTCGGCATCCCGTACGACATCGATGACGATGTCCTGGCCCAGCGCACGCACCCGGCGGGTGACGAACTCACCGAGCATCACGTCCTGCAGCTCCGCCCGCTCCGCGTGACCGTCGAGCCGCGCCACCTCCAGCACGTCCTCGACCAGGGTGCGCAGCGCCTGCGCCCGGTCCCGCACCAGCTCCGAGGGCCGGCCGGGCGGCAGCAGCTCGGCGGCGGTCAGCAGACCCGTCACCGGAGTGCGCAGCTCGTGCGCGATATCGGCGGTCACCCGCCGCTCCGCCTCGATCCGCTCCTGCAGAGCGTCCGACATGGCGTCCACCGCCCACGCCAGATCATCGGTCTCGTCCCGCACCCGGCCGCTGCCGACCTCGTCGCGGATACGGACCGAGGTGTCGCCGTCCGCGAGCTTGCCGGCCGCAGCGGCCGCCTTGCGCAGCCGCCTCGACAACCGCCCGCCAACCAGCACGCCCAGCGCGCAGCCGCCGACCACCACCGCCGTCGAGCCGATCACCAGAGCCTTGTCCAGATCGTCCAGCACCTTGAAACGGTCCGGGAAACGGTCGTGCACGGACAGCACCCGGCCGTTGCTCAGCGGCGAGGCCGCCCACACCTCGGGGGCGGTCTGCCCGGTGTCCTGGAGGTAGGTGGCCCGCTTGTTCTTGGCGACCTCGTCCCGCAGCGGCTGCGGCAGCGCCGGATCGTCGATCCGCGCGCCGAACTGCAGCCGGTTGGTGGACTCGAAGATCTTCTGCGTGAAGTTGAGCCGCTCGATCTGCACGTCACGGCTGTTGCCGAGCATGGAATGCCGGGCCGCGTTGTGCACGACAAGGCTCAGCGCGATCGCGACCAGCGCTCCCACGAGCGCGATCGCGGCGCTGAGCTTCCATCGCAGCCCTGTCCGCAGGGCCAGCCTGACCACCGGCGGTGTCAGCCTCTCAGTTTGTATCCGAAGCCGCGGACCGTCTCGATCCGGTCCTGGCCGATCTTGCCGCGCAGCCGCTGGACATGAACGTCCACCACCCGGGTGTCACCACCCCAGCCGTAGTCCCAGACCCGCTCCAGCAGCCGGTCACGCGAGAGGACCGTACCCGGTGCGTCGGAGAACTCCAGCAGCAGCCGCATCTCGGTGGGCGTCAGCGCGACGTTCCGGCCGTCCTTGCGCACCTCCATGCCCTCCGTGTCGACCTCCAGATCACCGAACCGCAGCACCGCCTCGGCCGGATGATCCGCCTCGGCCCCCGCGGCCCCGCCCCGGTCCGGGCCGCTCGCGTGCCCGAAACGGCGCAGCACCGCCCGGATACGGGCGACCAGCACCGCACCGTCGAACGGCTTGGTGACATAGTCGTCGGCGCCGGCCTCCAGACCGAGCACCACATCGATGGAGTCGGCACGCGCCGACAGCATGATCACCGGCACCGTCGACTCATCCCGGATACGCCGGCACAGGCTGACCCCGTCGAGCCCCGGCACCATCACATCGAGCAGCGCGATATCGGGACGGTTCGCACGGAACGCCTCCAGCCCCGCGAGCCCGTCGGGCATCGCGGTGACCACGAAACCGTCCCGCTCCAGAGCGAGCTGGGTGGCCTCGCGAATGACGTCGTCGTCCTCGACGAAGAGCACATGGGTCTCGGCCATGCGGTTGTCTCAACCCTCCGTTCCCTTGCCGTCGTCCGGCGTGTCGCCGTCGACGGTGGTCTTGCTGTAGTCGGTGTGATAGCCGCCGTGCTCCACGAAGCGGTCGCCCTCCCAGCGGTAGGGCATCACGTCCTCACCCGAGGGGCAGCACACCTTGTCATCGGTGTCATAGGTCTGCTTCGAGACCTCCAGCTCGCCCTTGTTGACCGCGGCGGAGACCGAAGGCTGCTCGTTCGTGTACACGTTTTCATACCCGCCCTTCGCACCGCCGCGCTTGCGAAAGACGTACGAGCCGATCCCGACGGAATCCGCGCAGGTCATCACGTTGACGATGACATCAGGGGCCTTGCCGCCGGTCAGCGACGCATAGGTCACCTCGACCGGGTACTCGTCCGCCGCGCACGGCTTGCCGAGCGACTTCTTCACGAACGAACCGACCTTCGGGTCGTCCTTCAGCAGCTGGACCGCGTCGACCTTCTTGTAGTCCGCGGTCGAGGCCGGGCTGGGAGTGCCGCTCACCGGGCCCTTGGGAGGCACCGGGGTGCTGCTCGCGGAGCCCTCGCTGCGCACACCCTCGCCCCCCGGATTACATCCGGCCAGCAAAAGACCGACGGCGGCCACTCCTGCCGTGGCCGCGCCGCATCTGGTCAACCCGATCCTGGTCAACCTGTTCCTGGACAATCCGCTCCCGCTCACCGTGCTGCTCGCACAGCCGCTGATCCCGCTGCTGCTCCTGACGCGATTGTCGCGCGTCGGGCCCGGAACCGTAAGGCACCTGTCGTTCTGCCCGTATTCACCGGTAAGGATAGATTTCGTGTGGTATCTGGGGTGATGTCGTGTGCCGTGCCGTGCTCAGCGGACCGTACGCGACCCGTCAGGCCGCGCACCGCTCCCGCTCCCGCTCGCCACGCTCCAGTATCCGCGCGTCGACATCACGCATCTGCAGCTCCTGGCGCAGCCGCGCCAGCGCACGGTGCAGCGTGCTCTTGACGGTGCCCGTCGACATCCCGAGCGCCGCCGCGGTCTCCTCCGTGCTCATCTGCTCCCAGTGTCGCAGCACGACCACACTGCGCTGCTTCGGCGCCAGCACCCCGAGGATGTCCATCAGCAGGGCACGGTCGGCGCGCTGCTCGGTGCCGTCGTCCACACTCGCGTCCGGAAGCTGCTCGGTCGGCACCTCCTCCAGCTTGCGCGCCCGCCACCACTCCGTCCGCGTGTTGATCATGACGCGGCGGAGGTAGGCGTCGGCCAGCGACTTGTCCGCGATGCCGTCCCAGCGGCCGTACGTGCGGACCAGAGCCGTCTGCAGCAGGTCCTGGGCGTCGACCGGATCGGGCACGAGGCGCCGGGCGCTCCGCAGCAGGGCCTCCTGCCGCGTACGAACGTACTCTTCGAAGTCCAGTACCTTGCCGCCGCTGGTCGCCATCTCGACGCCTCCGATCCGCTTTCGTTTCCCCACGTTGACCGTGCTGATGGTCATCTCCAGCACGAGGAAGACGCTACGGAGAGGGTGTTGCGACGTAATGTGCGTGGGCCCCACAGCGAGAGCACGGAAAACCCTCGGTTGTGTAACAGCGCGCCAGGGGTCATACCTCGGACGGACAGCGGGCCCCCACACGTCCTCCTCCGGGGGGAGAAGCACCCCCGCCACAAGGCCTACCAGCCGCGACGCGACGGCAACGACGCTCGACGAGCGCCTCCTTCAGGCCGTATCGAGTCACCTTCCGGTCATGCTGCCCGAAAGGTGACAACCAATCAGGCAGACATCCGTCACGCCAGGAGGCGCGGCCGCCGCAGCAACCGCGCCTCCTGTTACCCGTCCGTGTGACAGCCGCGCTACGTCAGCGGCAGCCGGTACCGGCCCCCGGCCAACGGTTCGACCAGCCCGTCCGACACCAGCCCGTCCAACGCCCGCGCCCGCTGCACCGGCTCGTCCCACACCGCGTCCAGCACCTGCTGCGGCACCGGCGTCACCGCCTCCCGCAGCACCGCCAGCAGCTTGCCGCGCACCTGCCGGTCCGTACCGGCATAGGACTGGGTGCGCCGCGGCGGACCGTCGTGCGCCGGAGACCCGGCCTGCCGCCACGCACACTGCGCGGCGATCGGACAACGGTGACACTCGGGAGCACGCGCCGTGCACAGCAGCGCGCCCAGCTCCATCGTGGCCGCCGCCCAGCGCGCCGCCAGCTGCTCGTCCTCCGGCAACAGCGCACGCGCCAGCTTGCGCTCCGCCGCCGTGGTGGCGTTCGGCGGGAACTGGCGGCCCGCCACCGCGCGGGCGAACACCCGGCGCACATTCGTGTCCAGCACCGCGTGCCGCTGCCCGTAGGCGAAGGACGCCACCGCCGCGGCCGTGTACTCGCCGACACCGGGCAGCGCCAGCAACTGGCTGTGCTCCCGCGGCACGTCACCGCCGTGCCGCTCCTGTATCGCGGACGCGGCGGCGTGCAGCCTCAGGGCGCGCCGCGGATAGCCGAGCCGGCCCCAGGCCCGGACCGCCTCGCCCGGCGCCTCGGCGGCCAGGTCGGCGGGGCGCGGCCAGCGGGCCAGCCACTGCTCGTACACCGGCAGCACTCTGCTGACCGGGGTCTGCTGCAGCATGAACTCGCTCACCATCACACCCCAGGCCCCCGCTTCGGGGCGGCGCCAGGGCAGATCGCGGGCGTGCTCGTCGAACCAGTCGGTGACCGGGCCGTGCAGCACGGTCCCGTCGGCGGCTTCCGCGGCCGCGTCGGCGGCGGAAGCGGTCTCGGCGGCGGCGGTCGTGGCAGTGGTGGTGACAGGCGTCGAAGTCATGGCACTGCCGATCCTGGCACGTCCGGCGCCCCCCAGGAAACGCACCGGGCCCGCCCCGCCGCACGCCACCCACACGCAGGACGGCTGGGGGCTCTTGGGGGGGTGGCTACTGGGGGGTAGGGAGGGGGTGGGGGGATCGGGGTGGTTGGGGGTGAGGGGCGGATCGGTTGGGAGTGGGGCGGTGGCCGGGTGGTGGGGCGGTGTTGGTGGGAGGGGCGGGGGACGGACGGTTGGTGGGTGGGTGACTGGCGGTCAGGTGGTGGGTGGGGGAGGGGAAGGCGCGGGGTGGGGGTGGGGGGTGCGCGTGGCGTGCGGGGGTGGGCGTGCGGGGCCCGGCGTGCGGGGCCCGGCGTGTGGCGCTCGCGACCACGCCCCGACGGGAACTGGCTACTCTCAGTAATCGTTGCTGGAATAGAAGGAGGCGGCAAGCAAGGATGCGGGCATGGCGGAGATGAACGAACCGGACGGCACGGGCGACGGCACAGCCGACGGGGCAGTGCCGGGCGGCGCCGCGCGAGTGCATGGCGCGGGGAGTGCGAACGGTGTGGCGAGTGCGAAGGATGCGGCGGGGGCGGGCGGAGCCGTGGGGTCGAGCGGGCCGACCGGACCTGGTGGCTCGGCCGGGCCGGGCGGTGGTCCGGCCTGTCCGGCGGCGATCCGGAGTGCGCTGGCCGCGCATACGACGATGACGCTCGCGTACGTGGATGAGGACGGGCCGCAGGCCTGCGCGGTGCTGTACGCGACCGACGCGGAGGGCGGGGAGGCTCGCGCGGCGGCCGGTGAGGCGGAGGGTCGTGGGGAGAGCGGTGGGGCGGCTGGGGCTGGGCCCGCCGGCCCCGGCCCCGGTCCTGCCTCTGCCGGCCCCGACCCCGGGCCCGCCGATGCCGGGCCCGTGTTGTATTTCGTCACCGCGACCACGACGCGGCATGGCCGGGCCCTCGCGGAGCCTGACGCGCGGGTCGCGTTCACGGCGCAGCGGGACGGCCAGGAGTGGAGCGGTCTGACGGGGATTCAGGGGCGGGGGCGCTGCCGCCCGCTGACCGGGGCCGAGCGGGCGGCCGGCTGGCAGGTCTATGTCGAGCGGTTCCCGTTCGTCGCGGCGAGCGACCGGCTGCGCGCTGCCCTGGAGCGGACCACGCTGTGGGAGCTGCGCCCCGACTGGCTGCGCCTGATCGACAACGGGCAGGGCTTCGGCCACAAGGAGGAGTGGTCGGGACGGTGAGCCCCGCTGGGGGGGGCGGCCCGGGCGCTGAGGTGATCCGGACGGTGAGGTGATCCGGGCGGTGAGGTGGCCCGGGCGGTGAGGGTGCTGAGACAGCTGGGACGACACGGTTGGGGCGAGGGGGGGCTGGGGTGGTGAGGCCGCCGAGGTCGCTGGGGGCACAGAGGGCGCTGAGGCAGCTGCGTCCGCTGAGGCGGCGAGGTGCCGAGGTTCCGTGTTGATCAACGGGTCTGCGGGTCAGGACAGTTGCGCCGTTGTCGGTGGTCGGCGCGGGTGCGGATGGTGAAAGTGTGGCTGGAGTGGAGTGGGGTGAGAGCCGGCGGGCGTCAGGTGCTTTCGGGGTGGAAGTGGGGGTGGGGTGGTGGCTCCGGGCCGATCATGGGAAAAGTTGCAGCCGGATGCGGCGGGTACTGGCCGGTGCGGGGGCCGATCTCTCGTAGAGTTTCCGCGTGGGATCACTGCGCAATCCGATCGGGCCGCTTCCCTCCTCCATTTACTGGCGGCGGAGGGCTGTTGCGCTGACCATCATCGTCCTGCTCGCCCTGCTGGTGGTGTGGGCTCTCAACTGGGGCGGGGGCGCCGGGAAGAGCGACGATGAGGGCAAGGGGGCGCACGGCAAGGGCCCCGCGACGTCCATCACGCCGGGGCCTTCCGCCAGTGGCCCGGCGAGCGACCAAAAGCCGGGCGGGCGCGATGAGTCGGGCGACGACGAGGGGTCCGGCTCCGGTTCGGGCGGCTCGGGTGCCGCGGGCGGTGACGACGACGGTTCCGGGGGCGGTGCCGGGGCCGGTGGTTCCGGTTCCGGGGGCGGGCCGATCGGGCAGGGCTCCGGTAAGAACGCCGTCCAGGCAGGGGTCTCGCTTCCCAACTGTGTCTCCGGCAAGGCGGAGTTGGATCTCCGTAGCGTCAAACGCTCCTACGCGCCCGGCGCCCGGCCGAAGTTCGAGCTGACGGTCGAGAACGCGGCCGGGGCGGCCTGCAAGGTGGACCTCGGGCAGAAGGCCACGGTGCTCACCATCAGCGATGCCGCGGGTGACGAACCGGTGTGGGCCTCGAACGACTGCCCTTCGGGCACCGCGCCCGCGCTGTTGAAGGTGCCGGCCAAGGGCGCCGTGGAGCGCACCATCGTGTGGGACCGCCGGGCCAGCGCCCCGCAGTGCAGCACGCCCAGTGCGGCCAAGGTGCCCGCCGGGAAGTATGAGATCGAGGCCAAGGTGCCGGGGCTGGACTCGGCCCGCACGACGTTCGTCCTGGCTGAGGGCTGAGGGCCAAGTGCTTAGAGCCAAGCGGTAGACGCTGTCGGTCGTCGGCGAAGGCTGAGGCCGGTGAGGCCGGGGCTGACGGCTGGGCACCGGGCGCCGGGCCGGGGCCGGTCCCTGGGGCGAGGCCGAGGGGCGGCCCGGGGGTGGCGGTGGCGGACGGTTGTCTTCCGGTTGTTCTGCTCAGAGGGATTCCGCTGAGAGCGTGGGGCGCTGGTCCCGGTTGCCGCCGTCCGGCACAGTCGCCGTCATGAGGCTACTGATGCTGGGTGGTACGGAGTTCGTGGGCAGGGCGGTCGTCGAGGCGGCGCTGGCGCGGGGGTGGCAGGTCACGGTGTTCCACCGGGGGAAGCACGCCCCGCCGGAGGGGGTGACCGCGCTGCACGGCGATCGTGGCGACGCGGCGGGGCTCGCGGCCCTGGAGCAGGGCGAATGGGACGCCGTGGTCGACACCTGGAGCGGTGCGCCGTCGGCGGTGCGGGACACGGCGCGGCTGCTGGCCCCGCGGGTCGGGAGCTACGCCTATGTCTCCAGCACCTCGGTGTACGCGTTTCCGCCCGCTTCCCCGTACGGCGAGCAGGCCCCGCTGGCGACCGGGTCCCCCGACGCCACGGACGCGGAGGACTACGCGCAGGCCAAGCGGGGCGGTGAACTGGCCGCGACCGAGGCGTTCGGGGAGCGGGCGCTGCTGCTCCGCGCCGGGCTGATCCTCGGGCCGTACGAGAACATCGGGCGGCTGCCGTGGTGGCTGGGCCGCATCGCCCGCGGTGGCCCGGTCCTCGCGCCGGGGCCGCGGGAGTTGGCGCTGCAGTACATCGACGTCCGGGACCTCGCCGCCTGGACGCTCGACGCGCTGGAGGCCGGGCGCGGCGGTGCGTACAACCTGGTGAGCGCGGCGGGGCACGCCACGATGGGGGAGTTCCTGGAGAGCTGTGTGGCGGCCACCGGCGCGGACGCCGAGCTGCGCTGGACCGCTCCGGAGGAGGTTCTCGCCGCCGGTGTCGAGCCCTGGAGGGAACTCCCGGTCTGGCCGGCGGACGGTGAGCTGAGGAACGCGGTCTTCGGGGCCGATGTGTCCAAGGCCCTGGCAGCCGGGCTGCGTTGTCGTCCCGTTGGCGAGACGGTCGCCGACACCTGGGCCTGGCTCCGGAGCATCGGCGGGGTGGCCCCGCAGCGCCCGGACCGGCCGGTGGTGGGGCTGAGCCCGGAGAAGGAGGCCGCGGTCCTGCGGGGGTGAGGGTGTGGCTCAACCGGCGGGGAGTGAACGGTTCTGCCGGGTGGTGGGGTGTGGCGCTGACCGGATGAGCGGGCCGGGGGCCGGCCGCGACCCCGCCGGGGTGAGTGGGCCGGGGTCGGCAGTGGCCCTGCCGGGATGAGCGGTCGCGGCCTCGGTGATGGTCGGGCCAGGGTCGGCCTGGCCCCATCCATCCCATCGGGCCGGTCAGTCAATGGAGTTGGCCCCTCCGGCGTACCCGCGAGCCACGCCGTACAGCGGCCGGACGTAGGGCCGTCGAGTGGAACCGGACCGCAAACCAGCCGGTACTCCACCCCGACGCCGGAAAGGGCCGTGACATGAGCACGGGGGAGACTCGGCCCTTCCCGGCGGCACCATGGTCGGTCGTGGGGGTGCCGGGGGCCCAGGGCCGAACAGCCCTTTTCGGTGGGCCGGGTGACCCTGGGGGAGGGGTGGCCGGTCGCTGTGGGACCGGGTGGGGTGGTCGTGGTGCTCGCGTACGCTGCTGTTCGGGGACGGTTTCGGGGCAGTGGGGGGCAGTGCGGTCATGTCCGATCCGAAGGGGCCCGCGCCGGAGGCGCGTTGGCCACACCCCCGTCCGCCGGCGGACCGGATGCGCAGTCTGCTGGACGCCGTGATGGGGCTGGGGCGGGGGCTTGAGTTGCCGCAGGTGCTCCGGGGCATCGTGGAGGCGGCGGTCACCCTCACCGACGCGGAGTACGGGGCGCTCGGTGTGGTGGGTGACGGGCAGCGGCTCTCGCAGTTCCTGCCGGTGGGGATGGCCGACGAGCTGATCGCGGCGATCGGCCCGTCGCCGTGCGGCCGGGGCATCCTCGGTGAGCTCATCCGCCGTCCCGAGCCGCTGCGGCTCACCGATCTGACCAGCCACCCCCACAGTTACGGGTTTCCCGGCCACCATCCGCTGATGCGGACGTTCCTGGGGGTGCCGGTCCGGGTCCGGGACGAGGTGTTCGGCAATCTCTACCTCACCGAGAAGCGGGGCGGCGGCTCGTTCGACGCCGAGGACGAGGCGGTGGTGACCACCCTGTCCATCGCGGCGGGGGTGGCGATCGACAACGCCCGGATGTACCACGAGAGCCGCCGCCGGGAGCGGTGGCTGGAGGCGCTGGCGGAGATCACCCGGAGCCTGCTGTCCGGTACGGAGGCGGACCAGGTGCTGTGGCTGATCGCGGAGCGGGCCATGGAGGTCGCCGGCGCGGACTGCGCGGCCGTCCTGCTGCCGGTGCCGTCGGAGCCGGACCGGCTGACGGTGGCGGTGGCGCACGGTGTGGGCGCCAGCCGTATCGCGGGGCTGACCGTGCCGGCCGAGGGGTCGCTGCCCGGGAGGGCCGCGCGCACCGGGCAGCCGGTGGTCAGCTCCGATGTGCGGAGCGACCCGCGGGCCCATCACCTCGGTCCGGGCGGTGGGGCGGACGAGGAGTACGGGCCGGTGGTGGCCGTGCCGTTGCAGGTCGACGTCGGGTGCGGGGCGCTGCGGCTGTGCCGGCTGGCGGGGCGGCCGGCCTTCGACGAGAGCGAGGTGAAGCTGATCTCAGGCTTCGCCGATCAGGCCGTGATCGCCCTGGAACTCGGGCGGCGGCGGGCAGAGCCGGAGGAGCTGGCGGTCTTCCACGACCGTGACCGCATCGCCCGTGACCTGCATGATCTGGCCATTCAGCGGCTGTTCGCCACCGGTATCACGCTGCAGAGCGCGACCCGGCTCATCGACCGTCCGGAGGCGGTGGAGCGGGTCGGGCGGGCGGTCGACGATCTGGACACCACCATCAAGATCATCCGGTCCACCATCTTCGAGCTGCGCACGGCCGGGGACGGCGCCGACAGCGGGAGTCTGCGCCGGGGGCTCACCGACGCCGTCCGGACGGCGTCGCGCACGCTGGGCTTCACGCCGTCGCTGCGGATCGACGGCCCGGCGGACACCGACGTCCCCGGCGACCTGGCCCCGCACATCCTGGCGGTGACCGCGGAGGCGCTCAGCAACGCCGCCCGGCACGCCCGCGCCCGGCGCCTCGATGTCGCGCTGACCGTGGCGGACGAGGTGACGCTGACGGTGGCGGACGACGGCGTGGGCGTGGGCGGCGCGCCGCACACCGGGGGGCTGGCCAATATGCGGGCGCGGGCCGAGATGCACGGGGGCCGGCTGACGATCGGGTCGCCGGAGTCCGGCGGTACCCGGATCGTGTGGCGGGTCCCGCTCACGGGCTGATCCGTAGCCGTAGCCGTAGTCGTAGCCCGGTCCGGGGCCGGTCCGAATCCGGGGCCGCCCCCGGACCCGGCCCCGCACCACCGACGCCCCGTAGATCCGAACAACCCAGCCCCCACCTCGCCCCGCGCCCCTCAGTCCCGCTCCCCCCGTACCCGTTCGGCGACCATCGCCGCCTGGACGCGGCGGCCCACGCCCAGCTTGGCGAGGATGGACGAGACGCGGTTCTTGACGGTCTTCTCTGCGAGGAACAGCCGGTCGGCGATCTCCCGGTTGGTCAGGCCGGCACCGATCAGCTCCAGTACCTCCCGTTCCCGGGGCGAGAGCCGGTCCAGCTCCGACGGCGGTGCCGTGGGCGCCTCGCGGGGGCCGCGCAGCCGCGCCATCACCCGGGACGCCGTACGCGGGTCGAGCATGGATTCGCCCGCCGCGACCGTGCGCACCGCGTGGACCAGGCCGGAGCCGTTGATCTGCTTGAGGACGTATCCGGAGGCGCCCGCCATGATGGCGTCGAAGAGCGCTTCGTCGTCGTCGAAGGAGGTCAGCATCAGGCAGGCCAGCTCCGGCATCCGGGCGCGCAACTCCCGGCACACCTCGATGCCTTCGTGATCGCCGGCGGGGCCGTCGCCGCCGCCGAGGCGGACGTCGAGCACCGCGACCTGCGGGCGGGCGGCCGGTACCCGGGCGAGAGCCTGCCGGCGGTCGCCCGCCTCGCCCACGACCTCGATGTCCTCCTCCGCTTCGAGGAGGTCACGCACTCCGCGGCGGACCACCTCGTGGTCGTCGAGGACGAAGACCCGCAGGGGTGCGGTGGGTGCGGTAGGCAGGTTCATTCAGTGCTCGCTTGGTCGCCCGGATCGTGCGGGATGCCGTCCGTCGAGGGTTTCCCAGTGTGTCCGGCCCCGGCGGGGGCGTGGCGTCCGGTACGGACTCCTGGGCTGCCCGGTACGGACTCCGAAGCCCGCTCGGTACGGGCCCCGGTGCTGAGTCTCGCGGGGTGCGCGGCGGGCGCGAAAGGGCCGAACGGCCCTGGTGGGGAGGGCCGGTGGGGCACGTCGGCCCGGTGCCATACTGGCGCCCCTTTCCCGGACGACGGCATCCCCGGCGTCTCGCCGGAGGCCGTCGTCGCAGCCAGGAGGTCCGCCCATGGAGGCTTTTACGGACACCGTCGGCAGCGAGTACCACGCCCTGCTGGCCCGGCACGACGCGATGCGGCTCAGGCGGCGGATGCTGGGCCAGGACCGGGCGCCGGAGCCGGACTTAGCGGCGGCGGTGCCCTACGACGGTGCCGCCGACCAACGGCTGATCGAGGCCACACTGCCGCTGGTGACCCCGTTCGACGTGCTGATCGGCCGCCTTTACGACGAGATGTTCGCGCGGTGGCCCTCGCTGCGGCGGCTGTTTCCCGCGTCGATGGAGTTCCAGCGGTCCCATCTCGCCCGTGCGTTCCGCTACCTGATCGAGAATCTGCACCGCCCGGACGAGGTGGCCGCGTTCTTCGGCCGGCTGGGCCGGGACCACCGCAAGCTCGGGGTGCGGCCGGTGCACTTCGAGACGTTCGAGGCCGCCCTGTGCGTGGCGTTGCGGGACACCGCGGGGCCGGGCTGGAGCGCGGAGGCGGAGCAGGCGTGGGTGCGGATGCTGCGGTTCGCCGTGGCGGCGATGGTCGACGGTGCGGAGGCCACCCTCGCCGAACCGGCGTACTGGCGGGGCACGGTGGTCGGCCATGAGCGGCGCCGCCCGGATCTCGCGGTGGTGCGGGTGCGGACCGGTGAGCCGTATCCGTACCGGGCCGGCCAGTACGCCGCCGTCGAGTCCCCGCTGCTGCCGCAGGCCTGGCGGCAGTACTCCCTGGCGTGTGCCCCGCGGCCGGCGCACGAGCTGGAGTTCCATGTGCGGCAGACCGGCACCGGAGGGGTCAGTGAGGCGCTGGTGGCGCACACCCGGGTCGGGGACTCGCTGCGCCTGGGGCCCGCGCAGGGGACGATGACGCTCGACGACGGCGGGGCCCGGGAGCTGCTGATGGTGGCGGGCGGCACGGGGTGGGCGCCGGTCAAGGCGCTGCTGGAGGAGCTGGCGCTGCGCCGGGCCGGGGTCGGCGGGCATGCCTGGCCGGCCGTGCGGGAGCGGCGCGGGGTGCAGCTGTTTCTGGGGGCCCGCAGTCGCGAGGAGCTGTATGACGCGCGGGTGCTGTCCCGGTGGGCGGCCCGGCACCGGTGGCTGCGGGTGGTCCCGGTGATCGGCGACGGGGCCGGGCGGGGCGGCGGCCGGGTGGCGGAGGCCGTGGCGCGCCGTGGTGGCTGGTCCGGCCATCTGGCCTTCGTCAGTGGTCCGCCCGCGATGGTCGGTGCCACGGTGGCGGGGCTGACCGCGGCCGGTCTGCCGGCCGGGCAGCTCCGGTACGACCCGGTCCTCGACTCGCCGGCCGCCTGACCCGTCCGGCCGGGGCCGAACGGCCCTGGTGCGCGGTGCCCGTTGACCGTCTACTGGGCGTGTCATCGCGTCGGCGGACAAGGGGAGCACAGGGTGAACGACACATCGTCGCGGTCCGGTGCCGGAGTGCCCCGGGTGGCCGGGGGCGTGGGGCCGCGGCACAGCGTCCCGCTGCACCGTGCGGAGGCGCTGTGGCTGCTCGGCAGTGTGTCGCTGGGCCGGATCGTCTTCACCCGGGACGCGCTGCCGGCCATCCGCCCGGTCAACCATCTGCTGCACCGGGGCGAGATCGTGCTCCGTACGCACGAGGGTGCGGCGCTCGCGTCGGTGGCCCAACAGGCCGTCGGTGAGGGCGTGGTGGTCGCCTACGAGGCGGACGCCCTCGACCCCGTGACGCACCTCGGCTGGAGCGTGGTGGTGACCGGCTACTGCCGGCCGGTCACCGATCCGCGGGATCTGGCGCACTACCGGGAGGCGCTGCACCCCTGGACGGACAGGCCGCGGGAGCACGCCCTGCGTATCCGTCCCGCGCTGGTCACGGGCGTCCGGCTCACCGCGCGCTCCCAGGGGGCGCGCCGTGAGCCGGGTGAGGTGTCCTAGACGTACCGCTCCAGGATCGAGGACTCCGCCAGCCGGGAGAGGCCCTCGCGGACCGAGCGGGCGCGGGCCTCGCCGACGCCGTCGACGGCCTGGAGGTCGTCGACGCTGGCCGCGAGGAGCTTCTGGAGGCCGCCGAAGTGGTCGACGAGGCGGTCGATGACGGTGCCGGGGAGGCGGGGGACCTTGGCCAGGAGGCGGAAGCCGCGGGGGGAGACCGCGGAGTCCAGGGTCTCGGGGGCGCCGCTGTAGCCGAGGGCGCGGGCCACGGTGGGGAGTTCGAGGAGTTCGGTGTGGCTGAGGGCGTCCAGCTCGGCGAGGGCTTCGGCGACCGTGCGGGAGCGCTTGGCGGTCGGCTCGGGGACGTAGTCGCGGACGACGAGTTCGCGCTCGGGCTCGACGCCGGCGATGAGTTCCTCCAGCTGGAGGGTGAGCAGCCGGCCGTCGGTGCCGAGTTCGACGACGTACTCGGCGATTTCGGTGGCGATCCGGCGGACCATCTCCAGGCGCTGGGCGACCGCGGTGACGTCGCGGACCGTCACCAAGTCCTCGATCTCCAGGGCGGAGAGGGTGCCGGCGACCTCGTCGAGGCGGAGCTTGTAGCGCTCCAGGGTGGCCAGGGCCTGGTTGGCGCGGGAGAGGATCGCGGCGGACTCCTCCAGGACGCGGCGCTCGCCGTCGACGTAGAGGGCGATCAGGCGCATCGACTGGCTGACGGAGACGACGGGGAAGCCGGCCTGGATGGAGACGCGCTGGGCGGTGCGGTGGCGGGTGCCGGTCTCCTCCGTGGGGATGGAGGCGTCCGGGACCAGCTGGACGCCGGCCCGCAGGATTTTGGTGATGTCCTTGTCGAGGACCAGGGCGCCGTCGAGTTTGCAGAGTTCGCGCAGCCGGGTCGCGGTGAACTCCACGTCGAGGACGAAGCCGCCGGTACACATGGTCTCGACGGTCTTGTCGAAGCCCAGCACGATGAGCCCGCCGGTGTTGCCGCGGAGGATGCGCTCCAGACCGTCTCGGAGGGCTGTACCGGGCGCGACGGCGCTCAGCGAGGCGCGCATCAGGCTCTCGGTGCCGGAACTGCCACCGGACCTGCCGGGAGTCGATGCCCGGTCGTTGGCTGCCACTGCACTCCTCCGTCGCAAGGTCTGTCGGTCCGCAGGCCGCCCGGCCCATGCCGTGGTTGACGTACCACCGGAGCGTACGTGGCCGACAGGCAATTCTGCGGTGACGGGCGAGACCAGGGCAAAGTCTACCGGCGTGCGCCCTCTTCCTGTGGGGGCTCCCGGCGGACCCGCTTGGGCAGCACCGCGAGGGCCTGTCCGACGTCGGCGACCTCCAGGACGCGCATGCCGTCGGGGATCTTGCCGGGGTCGGCGGGGACGAGGGCGTGGGTGAAGCCGAGCCGGGCCGCCTCGGACAGCCGCCGCTGGACTCCGGTGACCCTTCTGACCTCGCCCGCGAGCCCCACTTCGCCGATGGCGACGAGGTTCTTCGGCAGGGGGGTGTCGCTGGCGGCGCTGGCCAGTGCGAGGGCCACGGCGAGGTCGGCGGCGGGCTCGGTCAGCTTCACCCCGCCGACCGTGGCGCTGTAGATGTCGCGTTTGCCGAGGGCGCTGATCCGGCCGCGCTGTTCCAGGACGGCGAGCATCATCGAGACGCGGGAGGTCTCCAGGCCGGAGGTGGTGCGCCGGGGGGAGGGGATCTGGGAGTCGACGGTGAGGGCCTGGACCTCGGCGACGAGGGGGCGGCGGCCCTCCAGGGTCACGGTCAGGCAGGTGCCGGGCACCGGTTCGGCGCGGCGGGTCAGGAAGAGGCCGGAGGGGTCGGCGAGGCCGGTGATGCCCTCGTCGTGCAGCTCGAAGCAGCCGACCTCGTCGGTGGTGCCGTAGCGGTTCTTGACGCCGCGGACCAGGCGGAGGCGGGCGTGCCGGTCGCCTTCGAAGTGGAGGACGACATCGACGAGATGTTCCAGGAGGCGGGGTCCGGCGATGGCGCCGTCCTTGGTGACGTGGCCGACCAGGAGGGTGGACATGCCGCGTTCCTTGGAGGCGCGGATCAGGGCGCCGGCGACTTCGCGGACCTGGGCCATGCCGCCGGGCGCCCCGTCGATCTCGGGGGAGGCGACGGTCTGCACGGAGTCGAGGATCAGCAGCGACGGTTTGACCGTGTCGAGGTGGCCGAGGACGGCGGACAGGTCGGTCTCGGCGGCCAGGTAGAGGTGGTCGTCGAGGGCGCCGATGCGGTCGGCGCGGAGCCGTACCTGGCTCGCGGACTCCTCGCCGGTGACGTACAGGGTGGGGTGTCTGTCGGAGGCGGCCCGCGCGGCGGCGTCCAGCAGGAGGGTGGATTTGCCCACGCCCGGCTCGCCGGCCAGCAGGACGACGGCGCCGGGGACCAGCCCGCCGCCGAGGACGCGGTCCAGTTCGGGGACGCCGGTGGAGCGGGCGGTGGCCTGCGCGCCGTCGACCTGGCCGATGGGCAGGGCGGCGGTGGTGACCCGGCCGGGCGCGGTCGTGCGCACCGCGGGGGCGCCGCCGAACTCCTCGACCGTGCCCCATGCCTGGCACTCGGGACAGCGGCCGAGCCACTTCGCGGTGGTCCAGCCGCATTCGGTGCAGCGGTAGGAGGGGCGCTCCTTGCCCGCGGATTTACGCGTTGCCATGGGGTCACCGTAGCGGCGGGGTCCGACAACGCCGCCGGGAGTCCCGTGGTGCGGGCCCTTCGAAGATCGTCCGGAGTGGGGGCGGCGCCGTCGGCGGACGCGTCGGCCGGGAGGCGTGAACGGAGCGCGCCGCCCGTGTAAAGAGCTATTCGTGTCCCCTTTTGAGGGAGATGGTCACCCGTAAGGGTTAAAAGTGTCCAACGCGAGCAAGCAGGGCTGCATCATCCGCCTACCGTCGCCGGGGTGATGAGCAGCAGGCCCGAGCACCCCACGCACTCCACCGGCGCACACCGGTCGCGCGGCGACGCGCGGCGCCGGAACCGGCCGCAGCCCTCCGGGCGGCCCAGCCCCGACGAGCGGCCCGGCACGGACGCCGCGCCCGCCCCGGACGGGAGCCTCGACGGCTACCAGCCGTATCTGGACGGGCTGTTCACCTACTGCCTGTCGGTGCTGTGCGAACACGACGCCGCCACCGCGGTGCTCGGCGAGATGCTCGCGCTGGCCGAACGGCACCGCGGCCGCCGCCCCGCCGACCCGGCGCTGTACCGCTCCTGGCTCTACGCCCTGGCCCGCTGGACCTGTCTGCGCCGGCTCGCCGAGCGGACCGCGCCGCCCGCCGGGAAGCCGGGCCCCGGCGCGGCCCGCGAGGCCGAGCGCCGGCAGCGTGAACTCGCCGCGCTGGCCTGGCCGGAGGCCGCCGGCACCACCCCCGAGCAGCGCGAGGCGCTGGAGCTGTCGGTGCGCCATCACCTCTCGGCGGACGAGGCCGCCGCGGTGCTCGGCGCCGACCCGGTCGCCACCCGCGCACTGCTGGCCACCGCGTCCTGCGAGGTCGAACGGACCCGGGCGGCGCTGGCCGTCGTCGAGTCCGGCCGCTGCCGCGAGGTCGCGCAGCTGGCGGGCGACACCCAGGTTCTGCTGGGCGCGGCGCTGAGCCGGGAGCTGGTGCGGCATGTCGACGACTGCGCCGAGTGCCGGCGGACCGCCGAGCGGGCCACCGCCCCGGGGACCTGGCCGGGCACCGCGCCGGTGGCCCAGGGCACCCTGCCGCTGGTCACCGCGCCCCGGGAGGCCGTGCTGGGTGCGCTGGCGGCGGCCCGGCAGGCCAAGTCGGGCCGTGCGGAAGGGGTGGCCGGGGCGGGCGGCGGTGGCCGGGCCGGTGGGGCAAACGGTTCTCCTCGCTACGACCGCAGCGGTTTCCCCGTGGGCCCCCCGAAGGACCGGGTGGCCCGGCGGCGCCGGCTGCGCAACCGGGCGCTGACCACGACCGTGGTCGCCACCGTCGTCGCGGCGCCGGTGCTGGCCCTGTGGGCGGCCTACCGTGCCGCCCCGGCCACGGACGTGGCGGCGGACGACGCGCCCTCGGTGACGGCCGGCGACACCGCACCCGGGCCGCGGCTGGGCGGCAGCCCGTACGAGAACGCCGGCAACGCCAGGACGACGCCTGGTCCCCGCTTCACGGCGGGCGACGGGACGTCCGACGTGTCGGTCGAGGTGGTCAGCGCGGACGGCACCCCGCAGCGGCCGGACGGGCCGGACAGCCGGCGGGAGTCGGGCCCCGGCCGGCTGACGATCGCCGCCGAACCCCGCGGCCGGACCACGGTCCTCACGCTGAACGCCGGGGGTGGCTCCCCGGTGCGCTGGCGGGCGTCGTCGGGCGCGGCCTGGCTGCAGATGAGCCACACGGCGGGCACGCTGCGGCCCGGCGAGACCACGACGATCACCGTCTACATCGACCACGACCGGGAGCCCGCGGGCCACTGGCGGGCCCGGATCGCGATCGAGCCCGGCGGCACCGTCGTCACCATGCACGGCCACGGAGCGACCGGTCCGGCGCCCGGCCCGCAGCGGCCGACGTCCCCGCGCCCGAAGCCGACCCCGCCGGCGCCGAAGCCGACACCCACGCCGACCCGGCCGTCCCCGTCGCCCACCCCGACGTCGCCGAGCCCGAAGCCGACCGGCCCCGAGCCGTCCTCGACGCCGTCGAACACCACGCACCCGGCCCGCTGAGCCGGGCGCACCCGCCCGGCCGCGCGGCCCCGGTGCGCGCCCTTACTGCTCCTGCTGCTCCTGCTGTCGCAGGGGCCGCGGGTCCGCCGGATGCGGTGCCATCGGCAGCGTCGCCGCCAGCCGCTCCTCGCACAGCTCGGCGAGCCTGGCATAGCCCTCCGGGCCCATCAGCTCGGTCAGCTCGGGCTTGTACGAGACGTACACCGGCTCGCCCGCGCCGTGCGCCGAGGTCGCGGAGGTGCACCACCAGTGCAGGTCGTGGCCGCCGGAGCCCCAGCCGCGGCGGTCGTACTCGCCGATCGTGACCTGGAGGATCTGGGTGTCGTCCGGCCGGTCGATCCAGTCGTAGGTGCGCCGGACCGGCAGCTGCCAGCAGACGTCCGGCTTGGTCTCCAGGGGCTCGCGGCCCTCGCGCAGCGCGAGGATGTGCAGCGAGCAGCCCGCGCCGGCCGGGAAGCCGGGGCGGTTCTGGAAGATGCAGGAGCCCTTCCAGCGCCGGGTCTGCCGGTCGCCGTCCTCGTCCTCCTCGGTCCAGCCGGTCTCGGTGCCCACGTCGTGGAACTGCCACAGGTCGGGCGTGAGCCGTGCCACATGCTCGGCCACCCGCTTCTCGTCCTCGTCGTCCGAGAAGTGCGCGCCGAGCGTGCAGCAGCCGTCGTCGGCCCGGCCGGCCTGGATGCCCTGGCAGCCGCTGCCGAAGATGCAGGTCCAGCGGGAGGTCAGCCAGGTCAGGTCGCAGCGGAAGAGCTGTTCGTCGTCCGCGGGGTCGGGGAACGTGACCCAGGCGCGGGCGAAGTCGAGCCCGACCTCGTCGGCCGGGACCGCGGGCCCGTCGGCCGCCTGGGCGCGCCGCTTTTCTTCCTTCTTGCGCGCTTTTTCGTGCTTCGCCTTTTTCGTCTTTGCCACGACTCCAGCGTAAGGGGGAGCGACGGGTGCGGACCGCGCCGTCAAGTGCGGGTGGCGCGCGCAGTAGGTTTCCCCGTATGAGACTCGGTGTCCTCGATGTGGGTTCGAATACGGTCCATCTCCTGGTGGTGGACGCACACCCGGGCGCGCGCCCGCTGCCCGCCTATTCGCACAAGGCGGAGCTGCGCCTCGCCGAACTCCTCGACGAGGCCGGCGCGATAAGCGAGGGCGGCGTGGAGCGCCTGGTGGCCACCATCCACGAGGCGCTCCAGGTGTCCGAGGACAAGGGCGTCGAGAGCGTGCTGCCGTTCGCCACCTCGGCGATTCGCGAGGCCACCAACGGGGAGGACGTGCTGCGCCGGGTCGCCCAGGAGACCGGGGCGGAGCTGCAGGTGCTCTCCGGCGAGGACGAGGCGCGGCTCACCTTCCTCGCCGCCCGCCGCTGGCTGGGCTGGTCGGCGGGCCGGCTGCTGGTGCTGGACATCGGCGGCGGCTCGCTGGAGATCGCCTACGGCCTCGACGAGGACCCGGACGTGGCGGTGTCGCTGCCGCTGGGCGCCGGCCGGCTGACCGCGGGCGACCTGCCCGGTGACCCGCCGGACTCCGAGGACGTCCGGACGCTGCGCCGCCGGGTGCGGGCCGAGATCGCCAAGGTGGTGAGCGACTTCAGCCGCTACGGCACCCCCGACCAGGTCGTCGGCACGTCCAAGACCTTCAAGCAGCTGGCCCGGATCGCGGGCGCCGCGCGCTCCGCCGAGGGCCTCTACGTCCAGCGCGAGCTGACCCGCAAGAAGCTGGAGGAGTGGGTGCCGCGGCTGGCCGTGATGTCCGCGGAGGAGCGGGTGACGCTGCCCGGCGTGTCCGAGGGCCGCTCACGGCAGCTGCTCGCCGGGGCGCTGGTCGCCGAGGCGGCCATGGACCTCTTCGGCGTCGAGACGCTGGAGATCTGCCCGTGGGCGCTGCGCGAGGGCGTCATCCTGCGGCGGCTGGACCACCTGCCCTAGGACCTGTCGTCAAACTCCCGCCTGCCCCGCGGCGCCTGGCACGCACGCTCGCTGCGTTGTCGGGTTCGCCCCGATACGCCCAGTATCGGGGCGACCCTCCGCCTTGCGATCGCACGCACCAGAC
>NZ_JBSFJF010000101.1:0-20659 GCF_053597915.1 Streptomyces sp. NPDC001219
CCACACACCAGGCCCCGGAGGCCCGTCACCGCACCCCGACAGCCCCGCGCAGCGGACCCCGCCCGCCGCAGGCGCAACGGCGGAGGCACCCGCAAGCATCACCCGATGCCACGCCCCGCGCAGCGGACCCGAAACGGCGCGAGGCCCCACGGCGGGAAAGCCGACAACGTGGGCTAGAGCTCAACCTCGCGCATCAGCATGCCGACCTCCGTGTTCGTCATCCGGCGCAGCCAGCCCGACTTCTGGTCGCCCAGGGCGATCGGGCCGAAGCTCGTGCGGACGAGCTTGTCGACCGGGAAGCCGGCCTCGGAGAGCATGCGGCGCACGATGTGCTTGCGGCCTTCGTGGAGGGTGACCTCGACGAGGTAGTTCTTGCCGGTGTTCTCGACGACCCGGAAGTGGTCGGCGCGGGCGTAGCCGTCCTCCAGCTGGATGCCGTCCTTGAGTTGCTTGCCCAGGTCGCGCGGGAGGGGGCCCTGGATGGCGGCCAGGTAGGTCTTCTTGACGCCGTAGCGCGGGTGCGTCAGGCGGTGGGCCAGCTCACCGTGGTTGGTGAGCAGGATGATGCCCTCGGTCTCGGTGTCCAGCCGGCCGACGTGGAACAGCCGCGTCTCACGGTTGGTGACGTAGTCGCCCAGGCACTGGCGGCCGTCGGGGTCCTCCATCGTGGAGACGACGCCGGCCGGCTTGTTGAGCGCGAAGAAGAGGTACGACTGGGTGGCGACCGTCAGGCCGTCGACCTTGATCTCGTCCTTCTCCGGGTCGACCCGGACGCCCTGCTCCATGACGATCTGGCCGTTGACCTCGACGCGTGCCTGGTCGATCAGCTCCTCGCAGGCCCGGCGGGAGCCCATACCGGCCCTGGCCAGCACCTTCTGCAGCCGCTCGCCGTCCTCGTCCCCGAACGTCTTGGGGGTCTTGACCTGAGGCTTGTTGTGGCGGGCGCGATTGCGCTCCTCGACCTGGGCGTCGTACTCGCGGGGCCGGGCAGGCGCCTGGCCACGGCCGCGCTGCGGGCCGCCCTTGGCGCCGGGGCGGGAGCCCTTGGACGCAGCGCCGGTGCGCGGGCCGCCCTTGGCGCCGCCACGGGCCGCCGCGCCCCGGCTGCCGCCGCTCTTGGGAGCGCCGCTCTTGGGAGCGCCGCGCCCGTCCTTGCCGCCCTGGTCGCCGGGGCCGCCCACGTCGTAGCGGCGCTCCTCCGGACGGGGACGGCCGGCGCGCTGCTGCTTCTCGTCCCGCTTTCCCCCGGCCTTCGGCCGGGAGGGGCCCTCGCCCGCGCCGCGGTAGTTGCCCCGCCCGCTGTCGTTGTTCCTGCCGCTGCTTCGCATCAATGATCCGTCTGAGAGTCGCCGCTGTCGTCTACGTCGAACGACGGGATACCTTCCGGGGAGTCGCCCTCGACCGCCTCGGCCTCCGGGAGGAACGGTGCGAGCTCAGGGAGCTCGTCCAGGCCGCGCAGGCCCATCCGCTCCAGAAAGTAGTTCGTCGTCCTGTACAGGATCGCACCTGTTTCAGGTTCCGTCCCCGCCTCCTCCACCAGTCCGCGCTGGAGGAGCGTGCGCATCACACCGTCACAGTTCACGCCGCGTACGGCCGAGACACGGGAACGGCTGACCGGCTGACGGTACGCGACCACGGCCAGAGTCTCCAAAGCCGCCTGGGTGAGCCGGGCCTGCTGGCCGTCCAGGACGAAGGTCTCCACCGCGTCCGCGTACGCGGCACGGGAGTAGAAGCGCCAGCCGCCGGCCACCAGGCGCAGGTCGAAACCGCGCCCTTGGCGGGTGTAGTCGTCGGACAGCTCGCGCAGTGCCAGCGCGACCGCGCGGCGGGGCCGCTGCAACACCCTGGCCAGGTGTTCCTCGGTGGCGGGCTCGTCGACGACCATGAGGACGGCCTCCAGCGCGGGCTTCAGCTCCAGCTCGGCGACGACCGGCGTCCCGGCAGGCACCCCGGGCCGCTCGCCGGGGGCGCCGTCCGCACCGGCCTCCGTGATCTCGTACGTCTCGGCACCGGCCTCGCCGCTCATGCCCGCTCCTCTCCTGCTCGCTCCGCCGCTGCGACGCGCTGTCCCGGTTCCTGGTCGAACTCGTCGGTGACCACCGGCTCGGCCCCCTCCGCGCCCGTCCAGCGGACCGTCAGCGCCCCCAGGGCCTCGTCCTGGTCCAGGGCGACCACCCGCTCCCGGTAGAGCTCCAGCAGGGCCAGGAAGCGCGCCACGACGGTGAGGGTGTCCGGTGCGTCCGCGCACAGGTCCTGGAAGCCGCACTCGCCCGCCGCGCGCAGCCGCGCCATCACCACCTCGGCCTGCTCCCGCACGCTCACCAGTGGGGCGTGGATGTGGTCGACATAGACCTGCGGCCGGGCCTTGGGCTGCATCGCCTTCACGGCGAGCTTGGCGAAGCCCTCCGCGCCGGTGCTGATGACGACCTCGGGCAGCAGCTCGGCGAGGTGCGCTTCCAGGCCGACCGTACGGGGGTGGCAGCGGGCCTCGTCCGCCAGCCGGGCGCTGAAGATGTCCGCGATCCGCTTGTAGGCGCGGTACTGCAGCAGCCGGGCGAAGAGCAGATCACGGGCCTCCAGGAGCGCGAGGTCGGCCTCGTCCTCCACTTCGGCCGCGGGCAGCAGCCGGGCCGCCTTCAGATCCAGCAGGGTCGCCGCGACGACCAGGAACTCCGTGGTCTGGTCCAGGTCCCAGTCCGGCCCCATCGCGCGGATGTGCGCCATGAACTCGTCGGTCACCTGCGACAGCGCGACCTCGGTGACGTCCAGCTTGTGCTTGGAGATCAGCTGGAGGAGGAGGTCGAAGGGGCCCTCGAAGTTGTCGAGGTGGAGGGTGAAGCGGCCGTCGTCGCCCTTCTCGCCGTTCGCGTCCTTCTCACTGTCGTCGGCATGCTCGGGGCCGTCGGAGACCTCCGGGGCGTCGGGCTCCTCCGGGACGGTCGCGGGGCCGTCCCCAACAGCGGCCGACGCCAGGTCCGGCTCCGGCCCCGGCTCGTCGGAAACCTCCGACAGCGCCTCGGTCGCCGCGGGCTCGTCCGCCGTCTCGACGGCCGGCGCCTCGACGCCCGACGGCTCGTCCGGCCGCTCGTCCGCCCCCACGGGCTCGTCCGGGGCCGTCGGGCCCGCGCCCGGCCCCTGGCCAAGGGGTCTGCGGGCGCGGGGGGCGGAGGCTTCGTCGTTGGTCGTCGGCATCGTGGTCCATGGTGCTGCGGTCCCGTGCCGGGGGCGACGGGCTGGTCACGGGCGGGACACCCGCCGAGGAGGCAGGCTATCCCGGTCAGCCCGGCGTGACGTTTCCGCACCGCGGCGGTCACCGCGGGAATTCTCGGCCGTGGGCCGACGGGCGGCCACGACGGCGGTGCCGGGCCGGCCCGGCGCGGGCGTCAGCGGCCCCGCAGCCGCCGCACCAGGATGCTGGCGTCGCCACGCGACTCCAGGTCGGCGAGGACGACGGCGACCGCCTCGCGGACGATCCGGCCGCGGTCGACGGCGAGACCGTGTTCGCCGCGCAGCACCAGCCGCGCATGTTCGAGGTCCATGAGCTCCTCGGCGGAGACATAGACGGTGATCTTCTCGTCGTGCCGTTCCCGGCCGCTGGGGCGGCGGTTGGCGCCGCGGGAGCCGCCGCGGCGGCGGCCCTGGCCACCGGTCTGCGCGGCCGCGGCGGCCGGCTCGGCGCCGGCCTGGCCGCCCTTGACCGCCTTGGCGCGGTGGGCCTTGGCGGTGTCGCCGTCCGTCTCCCGGCCGCCGTGCTCGGCCGGCGGGCCGACGGCGGGCACCCGGGGCGGGGTGGCCGGTCCGCCGTCACCGGCCGTCGCCGCGGGGCCGTCCGAGCCGCCGGTGCCGGGCCGGCGCTGTCGTACCGCGGTGGCCGTTTCCTGTCCCTCCGGCGCCGGTTCGGGCTCGGCGGCCGGTGCGGGCACCCGGGGTGCCTCGCCGTTGGCCGGGGCGCCGTTCGCGGGACGGCGGGGAGTGGAGGGCTGCAGCGCCACTCCCCCGGTGGTACGGAACAGTTCGTCGGCTCCCGGCAGACTCACTCGGCGTGACACCGGGCGAGCACCTCCCTGGCGAGCTGGCGATAGGCGGCGGCACCGACGGAGTTGGAGGCGTACGTGGTGATCGGCTCACCGGCGACGGTGGTCTCCGGGAAGCGGACCGTACGGCCGATGACGGTGTGGTAGACGTGGTCGTCGAAGGCCTCGACGACACGCGCCAGCACCTCGCGGCTGTGCACGGTGCGGGAGTCGTACATCGTCGCCAGGATGCCGTCGAGCTCCAGCTCGGGGTTGAGGCGCTCCTGGACCTTCTCGATCGTCTCGGTGAGCAGCGCGACACCACGCAGCGCGAAGAACTCGCACTCCAGCGGCACGATGACCTTGTGAGCCGCCGTCAGGGCGTTGACGGTGAGCAGGCCGAGGGAGGGCTGGCAGTCGATGACGATGTAGTCGTAGTCGGCCAGCAGCGGCTTCAGCGCACGCTGCAGCGTCGACTCGCGCGCGACCTCACTGACCAACTGCACCTCTGCCGCTGACAGGTCGATATTGCTGGGCAGCAGGTCCATGTTGGGGACCGCGGTCTTCAGCAGCACCTCGTCGGCCGACATGCCCCGCTCCATGAGCAGGTTGTAGACCGTCAGGTCGAGCTCCATCGGGTTGACACCGAGTCCGACCGACAGGGCACCCTGTGGGTCGAAGTCGACGAGCAGCACCCGTCGTCCGTATTCGGCGAGCGCGGCGCCCAGGTTGATGGTCGAGGTGGTCTTGCCGACCCCGCCCTTCTGGTTGCACATCGCGATGATTTTGGCGGGGCCGTGGTCCGACAGCGGTCCCGGGATGGGGAAATAAGGGAGCGGGCGCCCGGTCGGGCCGACGCGTTCGCGGCGCTGGCGCGCGGCGTCCGGCGCGAGCGTCGCGGCGTATTCGGGGTCCGGCTCGTACTCCGCGTCCGGATCGTAGAAGTGCCCCTCGGGCAGGTCGTCGTAGTCGGCGAGACGGGCGGGTTCTCCACTGCCCCGGTCGCCGGCCATGGCGTTCACGTGATGGCCGTCCATGCTCTGGTGGGCTGTCGTGGAAATACTCGGATGGGCTGCGAGGGTATGGACCGCAACGGAGCCGACAGCCTCGCGCCCCGAGGGACCCTGGTCCCGTGCAACCACTCCTGGCTGACCGCCTCCGGGAGAAAATGTCGACTCATTCACAAGTCGTCTTACCTCCTTGGACGTGACCAGGAAACTTTATCGATAGGTCAGCGTGGCACCATGCCGACGGTTGGCGACTCTATGGCGTGTCGGGCGTCCGCAGCAACACAATCCACCGGACCCGGCACGATGTGTCGGTAACCGGACCTCCCGATGTCAAGGGCGCAAGCGGTATCGGACCGATGTTTCAGGGGTGCGCGAACCGGTTAAAGGGTTACGTTCACGGCGAGTTGAGCGCCGACGAACCGGAGTGCAGCGTTCCGGTGTCCGCACACACGACCGGCCGGGCCTTGTCGGCAAGGCCCGGCCGGGTGTGTGGCGTTGACGTCCGTCGTTGACGACTCAGCCGAGGAGGGTGCGCAGTTCGACGTGCTCCAGGCCGTGCGCCTCGGCGACGGGACCGTAGACGACCTTGCCGTCGTGCGTGTTCAGGCCCTTGGCCAGCGCCGGGTCACGGCGCAGCGCCTCGACCCAGCCGCGGTTCGCCAGCTCCACGATGTAGGGCAGCGTGGCGTTGGTGAGCGCGTGGGTGGAGGTGTTGGGCACCGCGCCGGGCATGTTGGCGACGCAGTAGAAGACCGAGTTGTGGACCGGGAAGGTCGGCTCGGCGTGCGTGGTGGGACGGGAGTCCTCGAAGCAGCCGCCCTGGTCGATCGCGATGTCGACAAGAACACTTCCGGGCTTCATCTTGGCGACGAGCTCGTTGGTGACCAGCTTCGGCGCCTTGGCACCGGGGATGAGGACGGCACCGACGACGAGGTCGGCGTCGACGACGGCCTTCTCCAGCTCGTAGGCGTTGGAGACGATCGTCTGCACCTTGGTGCCGAAGATCTTGTCGGCCTCGCGGAGCTTGTTGATGTCCTTGTCGAGCAGGGTGACGTGGAAGCCGAGGCCCACGGCGATCTGCAGCGCGTTCCAGCCGGAGACGCCACCGCCGATGATGACGGCCTTGCCCGCGTGGACACCGGGGACACCGCCGGGCAGCACGCCGCGGCCGCCGGCCTGGCGCATCAGGTGGTAGGCGCCGACCTGCGGGGCGATACGGCCCGCGACCTCGGACATCGGGGCGAGCAGCGGCAGCTGGCGGCCGGCCGTCTCGACGGTCTCGTAGGCGATGGCGGTGGTGCCGGACTCCAGCAGGGCGTCCGTGCACTCCTTGGACGCGGCCAGGTGCAGGTAGGTGAAGAGCGTCTGGTCCTTGCGGAGGCGGTGGTACTCCTCCGCGATCGGCTCCTTGACCTTCAGCAGCAGGTCAGCAGTGCCCCAGACCTCGTCGGCGGTGCCCAGGATGGACGCGCCGGCGGAGACGTACTCCTCGTTCGTGATGGACGAACCGAGACCGGCGTCCTTCTCGATGAAGACCTGGTGGCCGTGGCGGACGAGCTCGTGGACTCCGGCGGGCGTGATAGCCACACGGAACTCGTTGTTCTTGACCTCGCGGGGGATGCCGACCTTCACGTCGATCACGGTCCTTGAAAGAGAGGGTGCAGGAGGAATTATCCCCTCATGCCTTGCATGACGGAACTGGCCGCGCCGAACGCGGTCCAGCCAGTCTATTGAAGGAGCTCTTCTTGTCTAGCCTTGCAAAGCATTAAATCTCGCGAGTAGCACTACCGATTTCGTAGGTCACTCCTCGTAATCTCCAAGGAGTCGCTCTCCCGCGGCCCGGTGGAGCCGTGCCGCGGCCGGATCGCCGAGCCGGTCGAGGGTGTCCGCGATCCGCAGCTGAAGGGCCGCCTCCAGCCGTTCGTCGTCCGCTTTCCGGGCCATGTCCAGGGCTTCGAGAGCGGTCCGCAGCCCGTCCTCGGGCCGCCCGGCGTACTCCTGCACCCGGGCCAGCTCACCGGTCGCCCGCGCCTGGCCGGCCGTCTCCCCGAGCCGACGATGGGTCCCGGCGGCCGCCCGCCACGCCCTGAGCGCCTCGTCCCACCGGCCCGCGCAGGCGAGCGCGCCGCCGATCCGGCCGTGCAGCCGCGCCGCGTCGCCGCCCTCGCCACGGGCCAGCCGCAGCTCCAGCGCCCGGCCGAACCAGTCGGCGGCCCGCTGCCAGTCGCCCAGCTCGGTGTACGCGCCGCCCAGCGACTCCAGCGCCCGGCCGGTGGCCACCGGGTCCTTCACCGAGCGGGCCGCCTCCAGCGCGCCCCGGTAGCGGGTGAGCGCCTGCTCGGTCCGGCCCGCCTGGCCGTCCAGGTCGCCGAGGTTCAGCAGCGCGGCGGCCCGCTCCCGCGGCAGTCCGCGCCGCTCGGCGACCCGGAGGACGAGCCCGTGCAGTGTGTAGAGGTCCGGCGCGGCGGCCTCGGCGCCCTGGTGGGCCAGCAGCGTCCGGGTCAGCGCGGCCATCAACCGCCGGTCCAGGGTGTCGAGTTCACCGTCCGCGACGGCGATCCTGGCGGCGTCGAGGAGGGCGCCGCGCCGGCTGCCCAGCCAGTGCGCGGCGGCGCCCCGGGAGCCGAAGCGCAGCGCGCGCGGCAGCCCCGCGGTCCGCTGCCGGGCGGGCGAATCGGCCGGCTCGGCCATCGCGCGGCAGGACTGCAGCAGCCGTACGGTCCGCTCCAGCATCCGCGCGCGGGCCAGCTGGACCTCGGCCGGACGCTCGTGCTCCACCAACAGCTCGCGCGCCAGGGGGGCGAGGCAGCCGGGGAGGCGGTAGGGGGGATACAGGGCGGCGTCGGGCGGGGAAAAGGCCGTGGCGTCGGGCGGGGAGAAGGCAGCGGCGTCGGGTGTGGAGCAGGCAGTGGCGTCGAGTGGGGAGCCGACGGTCGCGTCGGAGGTCCGGGCGCCGGGGGGCTCGGTGTCCTCGGTGCTTTCGGGGTCCTCGGTGGCGGACGGCCGCAGCAGGCCGAGCGCGGCGAATTCGCCCAGGGTCGTGTCGGCCGCGGCCACCGAGCAGCCGGCCAGCGCGGAGGCGGTGTGCGCGTCCACCAGACCGCCCGGGGCCAGGGTGAGCAGCCGCAGCATCCGGGCGGCGGACGGCGGCAGCGCGTCATGGGTGAGACGGAAGGCGCGGAACAGCGGGCGGGCGCCGGTGGGCAGGTCCGGCGGCACCGGGACGGCGTGCAGCGCCTGGTACAGATCGGCGACCGAGGACATCGGGCGGGCGGCGAGCCAGGTTCCGGCGAGCACCAGTGCGGCCGGCTGGCCGCCGCACTCCTCCACGACGCTGTCGGCGGTCCGCGGGTCGACGGTGATCCGGGTGGGCCCGGCGTACCGGCTGAGGACGGCGACCCCGGCCACGCCGTCCAGTCCGCCGAGGGCGCACGGCCGGACGTCCGTGATGCCGGTGAGCGGTCCCTGCGAGACCACCACCACCAGGCAGTCCGGGGCGTCCGGGAGCAGCGGTTCGACCTGGTCGGCGCCGGGTGCGTCGTCCAGGAAGAGCAGGGCACGGCGGTCGGCGAGTGCCTCGCGCAGCTGCTCGGTCAGCTCGTCCTCGGGGGCGCCCGGCGGGGCGCCGAGGTCGAGCGCGGACAGCAGCTCCCGTGCGGTGGCGCAGGTGTCGGCCGGTTCGCCGGCCGGCCCGGTCAGGCCGGCCCGCAGCACCCCGTCGGGGTGGTCGGCGGCCAGCTCCCGCAGCAGTTCCTCGGCCAGCGCCGTCCGGCCGGAACCGGGACGGCCGGCGATCAGCAGCACCCGGCTGCGGGCACCCTTGCGGCCGGAGAGGGTGTCCAGGCCGGCGCGGGCGATGTCGGCGTGCAGGGCCTTGAGTTCGCGGCGGCGGCCGGCGAATCCGCCGGCGCCGGGGACGGCCGCGGGAACGGCGGGGCGGGCGACGGCACCGTCCCGGCGGGGCGGCGCGGCCCGCGGTCCGGGCGCTGTCGTGGCCGGCGCTCCGGCCACCTCCGGCGGGAGGTGCCCCCCGCCCACCGCCTGGTCCGTCACCGGCTCACGCTCCCGTCCACCTGCGCGTACGAATCCGCCGCCGGGGCGGACGCTGCCGAGCGTAGTTCACGGCCCGTCATGTCCCGCGCAGTGCGGGGCGGTCGGCTCACTCGATCGGACCGTCGGATCATCCGACCGGCCCGTGGTGGGTGGGAGCGGCCCGGTGGCTCAGGCCTCGAAGGGGCGGGCCGGCCACGGTGCGTCGGCCGGGCGCAGCGCGTCCAGGCCGGTACCGCCCTGCGCCGCGGTGAGTGCCAGCACTCCCACGACGAGGCAGTTGTTGTGCAGCTCACCGGCGAGTACGCCGCGGACCAGCTCGTCCTGCGGCACCCGCGCCAGCTCCATGTCGGCCTCTTCCTCGGAGACCTCGAAGCGCTCCCCCTCGGCCTCGGACAGGTCGCGGGCGAGGAAGATCCGCACGGCCTCGTCGCAGCCGCCGGGCGTGGTGTAGACGTCGGTCAGCACCCGCCAGTCACCGGCCTTGACGTGTGCCTCTTCGTACAGCTCGCGCTGCGCGGCGTGCAGCGGGTTCTCGCCGGGGATGTCGAGGAGTCCGGCGGGGATCTCCCACAGCTTCTGGCGTACGGGGTGGCGGTACTGGCGCAGCACCAGTACCCGGCCCTCGTCGTCGAGGGCGAGGACGGCCACGGAACCGGGGTGGACCTGGTAGTCGCGGGTGACGGTGCCACCGTCCGGCATGACGACCGTGTCGGTGCGCACGCTGGTCTTGTTTCCGGTGAACGGCGTCGTGGTCGCGGTGACCGTCCACTCCTCGGGGGTGTCCTTGATCGCCATGGCGCGTCCTCCTGTGTGTGCCTGTACCAACGCAGAAACCGGGGTACGACCTGCGGGAGGCCGTACCCCGGCAACCGTATCCGCCGCGGTGTTCGCTACTTCGCGGTGCCCGTCTTGCGCGCGACCGCGGCCTTCACCAGCCCGGCGAAGAGCGGGTGCGGGCGGGTCGGGCGGGAGCGCAGCTCGGGGTGCGCCTGGGTGGCGACGAGGTAGGGGTGCACCTCGCGCGGGTACTCGACGTACTCGACGAGCTTGTTGTCCGGGGAGGTGCCGGAGAACTGCAGCCCGGCCTTCTTCTCCAGCTCACCGCGGTAGGCGTTGTTGACCTCGTAGCGGTGGCGGTGGCGCTCCTCGACGTAGGGCTGGTCGTCGTAGACCTCGCGGACGATGGAGCCCTCGGCGAGCTTGGCGGGGTACATGCCCAGCCGCATCGTGCCGCCCATGTCGCCCTCACCTGCGACGATGTCCATCTGCTCGGCCATCGTGGAGATCACCGGGTCGGCGGCGGCCGGGTCGAACTCGGTGGAGTTCGCGCCCTCGATGCCGGCCAGGTTGCGGGCCGCCTCGATGACCACGCACTGGAGGCCCAGGCAGAGGCCGAGCAGCGGGAGCTTGTTCTCCCGGGCGTAGGTGATCGCGCCGACCTTGCCGTCCACGCCGCGGTCGCCGAAGCCGCCGGGGATGCAGACCGCGTCACAGTCGGCGAGCTGCTCGGCGGCGCCGGCCGGGGTCTTGCAGTCGTCGGAGGTGACCCACTTCAGCTTCACCCGGGTCTTGTTCGCGAAGCCGCCGGCCCGCAGCGCCTCGGTGACCGAGAGGTAGGCGTCCGGCAGGTCGATGTACTTGCCGACGAGCGCGACCTTCACCTCGTGGTCGGGGTTGTGGACGCGGTCGAGCAGGTCCTCCCACTGGGTCCAGTTCACGTCACGGAACGGCAGGTCCAGCTTGCGCACGACATAGGCGTCCAGGCCCTCGGTGTGCAGGACCTTCGGGATGTCGTAGATCGACGGGGCGTCGATCGCGGCGACCACCGCGGCCTCGTCGACGTCGCACATCAGCGAGATCTTGCGCTTGATGGCGGTGGGGACCTCACGGTCGGCGCGCAGCACGATCGCGTCGGGCTGGATACCGATGTTGCGCAGCGCGGCGACGGAGTGCTGGGTCGGCTTGGTCTTCAGCTCACCGGACGGGCCGATGTAGGGGAGCAGCGAGATGTGCACGACGAAGACGTTGTCCCGGCCGACCTCGTGGCGGACCTGGCGGACGGTCTCCAGGAACGGCAGCGACTCGATGTCGCCGACGGTGCCGCCGACCTCGGTGATGACGACGTCGACGTCCTCGGTCGCCATCCGCCGGATGCGGTGCTTGATCTCGTTGGTGATGTGCGGGATGACCTGCACGGTGTCACCGAGGTACTCGCCGCGCCGCTCCTTGGCGATCACGGTGTTGTAGACCTGGCCGGTGGTGACGTTCGCGGAGCCGTCGAGGTCGACGTCCAGGAAGCGCTCGTAGTGGCCGATGTCCAGGTCGGTCTCGGCTCCGTCGTTGGTGACGAAGACCTCGCCGTGCTGGAACGGGTTCATCGTTCCGGGGTCGACGTTCAGGTACGGGTCGAGCTTCTGCATCGTGACCCGCAGACCGCGCGCCTTGAGGAGAGCACCCAGGCTGGAGGCGGTGAGCCCCTTGCCCAGCGAGGAGGCGACGCCCCCGGTGACGAAGAGGTGCTTGGTCGTCGTGGATTTGGGCGGCATGGCCAAGAGGGGGCTCCCGTGGTCGCGAGGTGGAGAGGTGCGAGGCGGCGCCGTCCCGGATTTCAGGGGTGCCGTCGCTGCGGTTCGGGGGTTCTCGTGCCCACCGGTCCACGGGGTACCAGGCTATCAGCGACCGGGCATGGTCGTGCCCGGCCACACACGGCGACCGGGCGGTGACACAGGGGGTGCCGCTGTCACGTGACGGAGGCCACCCGTTCGGAGCACATCAGTCCTTGCGAGCATCACGCGGACCACCCACCCGCGTCGTATCCTGCTCGGACACTCGCAACGAGCCGTCCGGGAAGGCACCTACCCCCGCCCGATTTCCGGTCCCGCTGCTCGGCGACGTTTCATGGGCAGGACGGACCGATTCATACGTCCCATGGGGGGCGTGACTCCAGCTCGACGGGAGATGCACGTGGCCGGGCGCATCGAGGACTACGCACTTATCGGCGATATGCAAACCGCCGCTCTAGTGTGCCGGGACGGCACGGTGGACTGGCTGTGCCTGCCCCGCTTCGACTCCCCGGCGGTCTTTGCGGGGCTGCTGGGCACGGAGGAGCACGGATTCTGGCGGATGGGGCCGGTCAACGGTCCCGGGGGGCGGCCCGCGCCGGCCGACCGCCGCCGCTACCGGGGCGATTCGCTCGTCCTGGAATCGGAGTGGGACACCCCGCGCGGCACGGTCCGCGTGATCGACTTCATGCCGCCCCGTGACGGGGCGCCGCAGCTGATCCGCATCGTGGAAGGTGTCAGCGGCCGGGTCCCGATGCGCTCGGAGCTGCGGATGCGGTTCTCCTACGGCTGGGTCGTGCCCTGGGTGCACAAGATCGACGACCGTACGGTCGCGGTAGCGGGTCCCGATTCGGTGTGGCTGGACACCGAGGCGGAGACGTACGGCAAGGACCTGACGACGTTCTCCGACTTCACCGTCTCGCCGGGTGAGCGGATCGCGTTCACGATCAGCTGGGAGCCCTCCCACAAGCAGCCGCCGGCCGTGGCCGACCCGGAGGGGTCGCTGGAGGCCACCGAGGAGTTCTGGCGCGAGTGGGTCGAGCACTGCACGTACCACGGCCCCTACCGGGACGCGGTGGTGCGCTCGCTGATCACGCTGAAGGCGCTGACCTACGCGCCGACCGGCGGGATCGTGGCGGCGCCGACGACCTCGCTGCCGGAGTGCCTGGGCGGTGTCCGCAACTGGGACTACCGCTTCACCTGGCTCCGGGACGCGGCGATCACGCTGTCCTCGCTGCTGCGCACCGGCTACCGCGAGGAGGCGCGCGCCTGGCGGGAGTGGCTGCTGCGGGCGGTGGCCGGTGACCCGGAGAACCTGCAGATCATGTACGGCATCGCGGGCGAGCGGGAGTTGGGGGAGAACGAGCTCAACTGGCTTCCGGGATACGAGAACTCCCGTCCGGTGCGGGTCGGCAACGGCGCCGCCGGACAGCTCCAGCTCGATGTCTACGGCGAGGTCACCGAGGCGCTGCACCTGGCGCACATGACGGGGCTGGCCCGCAACGACTACGCCTCGCTGCTGCAGCTCAAGCTGATCCAGTGGGTGGAGAAGCACTGGGACGAGCCGGACGAGGGCATCTGGGAGGTCCGCGGTCCGCGCCGGCACTTCGTGCACTCCAAGGTCATGACCTGGGTCGCGGTCGACCGCACGGTCAAGCTGATCGAGTCCGGGGACGTCGACGGACCGCTGGAGCGCTGGAAGGACCTGCGCGAGACGATCCACCGGGACGTCTGCGAGAAGGGGTACGACAAGGAGCGCAACACCTTCACCCAGTCCTACGGCTCGCAGGAGCTGGACGCCTCGCTGCTGCTGATCCCGCAGATGGGCTTCCTGCCGCCGGACGACAAGCGCGTCATCGGCACGATCGAGGCGATCCAGCGGGAGCTGTCCACCGAGGACGGTTTCGTGCTGCGCTACCCGACGTCCGGTGCCGACGATCTCGGGGTGGACGGTCTGGAGGGTGAGGAAGGGGCCTTCCTCGCGTGCTCGTTCTGGCTCGCGGACGACCTCGCGATGATCGGCCGGGTCGACGAGGCCCGCAAGCTCTTCGAGAAGCTGCTCTCGCTCCGTAACGACCTGGGCCTGCTGGCCGAGGAGTGGGACCCCAAGGCACAGCGGCAGGTGGGCAACTTCCCGCAGGCGTTCAGCCATGTCCCGCTGATCGACACGGCGCTGCGGCTGACGGCGAGCGGGGCGTACGGGGGCTAGCCGGCCCGCCCGCCCGGAGTTCTGTGGTGCCGCCCGTTTTCGGGCGGCACCTTTCTCTGTGTCAGAACTCTGTGTCAGAACGGGGTCAGGGTGAGGGTGATCTCCTTCGGGGCGGTGTCCTCGATGTAGGAGGCGAAGCCGGCGACGTCGTCGAAGGCGAAGCCGTAGGCCCTGCCGTCCCGGGTCGCGGCGTGCATGGCCTTGGCGTAGTGGTGGGTCAGCCGCTGCTGGTAGAAGGCGGCCGGGTCGGTGGTGGGCTGGGCGGTGTGCGAGGCGAGGGTGGAGCGGTTGAGGGCGGCGCCCAGGACGGCGGCGACCGGCCCGCGGGTACGGTCGTTGGGGGCGGCGAGGGTGCCGTCGCAGAAGAGGACGTCGCGGGTGGACGGCTTGTCGAAGGAGACCGTGCCCATGGGGGCGCCCTGGCCCGCAAGGCCTTGGGGGACGTCGAAGACGAGCTTGCCGTCGCGGACGCGGCCGGTGAAGGTGCCCGCGTTCGTGGTGACGTTCAGGTCCTTGGCCGCGTAGGCGGACCAGGCCTCGTCGATGGCCGGGGCGAAGTAGTCCCGGGCGAACAGTCCGCTGTCCAGGCCGTGGCCGGGGGCGATCACCCGCCGGTCGCCGATGACCAGGCGGTCGAAGCCCTCGGCGGCCTTCACATCGGCGAAGATCCTGTCGCGGGCGCCGTCCTTCAGCGTGCCGGTGGTCTGCTGCTTGGCTCCGGAGAGGGTGAGCGCGAGCGGCACGCTGAACATGTCGACCATGGTGGTGTTGCAGTACATCCCGCCGGAGTTGTAGGTGAACTCGGCGCAGTCGTGCAGCACGTCGTAGTTGGGGTCGCCGGCGACCCAGCCTGCCGGATAGGCCAGCGCGGCCTTGCCGTTGCCGTCCTCGACCGCCTTGAACCTGAGCTTGCCGCCCAGCGCGGTGTAGATCCGGCCGGACATCTGCGGCAGTTGGAGGGTCGTGGTGCCGCTCGCGGCGAGCGGTATGGCGTAGTCGGTGAAGCCGTCGGAGCCGTTGTCCGCCAGGGCGACGGGCTTGAGTTCACCGTCCGGGGTGACATGCACCTGCTGGTGGCCGTCGTTGCCGACGACGTAGACCCAGACCGAGGAGTTGGCGTAGGCACCGGAGTTGTTGACGAGGTGCAGGGGCATTCCGGCGGCGGACGGTGCGGGGCCGCGGGGCGTCGCGGCCGGGGCGGGCGCGCCGTGCGCACGGCCGGTCAGGGCGAGGCCGGACGCGGTGGCGGCACCGGCGGCGAGACCACCGAGCAGGGTGCGGCGAGTGATCACGAGGTGGCTCCTTGCGGGGCGGGGTGCCGGTCGGTGGGGGTGGCGGTCCGGCCCGTAGGGGCTCCGGCGGGCCGGCGGGCGGAGACCGCCCGGCACAGGAGCCCGATTCTCATGCTCATGACATTCTCTCCTCGGCGCAGTGGGGGGTCGTGAGGAGTTCCCTGGGGCATACGGCATGAGAGCGCTCTCATACCGTGCGCTGTGCACCCTGCCGACTCGACGGCAGACCGTCAAGTCATCGTGTGGAAAAAGGAGTTGGATGGTTTCCGAGCCGAACGGTCCGCGGCCCACGATGGAGGCGGTCGCGGCCCGCGCCGGGGTCTCCCGCGCCACGGTCTCCCGCGTGGTCAACGGCGGTGCGGGGGTACGGGACGCGGTCCAGGAGCGGGTGCGCCGGGCCGTCGCCGAGCTGGGCTACGTACCGAACAGCGCGGCCCGTTCCCTGGTCACCCGCCGCACCGGCGCGGTCGCCGTGGTCATCGGGGAGCCGGAGAGCCGGGTCTTCAGCGATCCGTTCTTCGGACGCCACCTGCGCGGCATCAGCCGCGAACTGGCCGCGGCCGACACCCAGCTGCTGTTGATGTTCGTCGAGCACCGCGCCGACTACGACCGCATCGGCCGCTATCTGTCGGCGGGCCATGTCGACGGCGCGCTGATGTTCTCGCTGCACCGCGACGACCCGCTGCCCGCCATGGCCGAGCGCGCCGGGCTGCCCACCGTCTACGGCGGCCGGCCGGGCTGGGCGGGCGCCGAGCGGGTGCCGCGGCCGCTCTATGTCGACACCGACAACCGCGGCGGCGCCCGGCAGGCCGTCCGCCATCTGCTCGGCCGCGGCCGCCGCCGGATCGCCGTGATCACCGGACCGCTCGACCAGACCTCCGCGGTGGACCGGCTCGACGGCTACCGCGAGGCGCTGGGCGTGGCGGAGCCGGAGGCGCGGATGGTCGCGGACGGCGGGTTCACGGCCCCCGGCGGCGAGCGGGCGATGGCCGAACTCCTGGACGCCGCACCGGACCTGGACGCGGTGTTCGTCTGCTCCGACCTGATGGCGAGCGGTGCGCTGCGCACCCTCCGGGCGCGCGGGCGGCGGGTGCCGGAGGACGTGGCGGTGGTCGGCTATGACGATCTGGAGCCGGCGGCCTGGGCGAATCCGCCGCTGACCACGGTCCGGCAGGACGTGGAGGAGATGGGGCGGCTGATGGCCCGGCTGCTGCTGCGGCTGCTGGCGCCGCGGACGGCGGACGGGGCGGGTGCGGCGGAGCTCGCGCCGGTGATCACGGAGGCGCGGCTAGTGGTACGGGAGTCGGGGTGAGGGGCCCGGAGACACCGTGAGACGGCCGGCGGTGGCCCCGTGCCCTACGGCCCCGCATCCGGACCGGGAAGCTCCGGATAGCGGACTACGGGTACCGTCCTGGCCATGGGGCAGGAAGCGAAGATGGAAGCCGAGATCACGGTCCGCAGGGCGCTGGAGCTGCCCGCGCTGCGGCGCGGCCTGCCGGAGGTACTGGCCGGCGGGGACCGGCTGGACCGCGCGGTCCGCTGGGTGCACGCGGGCGAGGTCCCGCACATCGCCTCGCTGCTCAAGGGCGGCGAGCTGCTGCTGACCACCGGGCTCGGGCTGGGCGCCCGGCCGTCCGAGCAGCGCGCCTTCATCCGCAAGCTCGCGGACCGCGAGATCGCCGCGCTCGTCGTGGAGCTGGGGTCCCGTTTCTCCTCGCTGCCCGCCGCGCTGGTCGACGCCGCACGGGACTGCGGGCTGCCGCTGATCCAGCTGCACCGCGAGGTCCCGTACGTCACGGTCACCGAGGCGATCCACACCGAGATCATCAACAGCCACTACGCGCTGCTGCGGCGCGCCGACGAGGTCCTGCGGCGCTGCACGGACGTGCTGCTGCGCGGCGGGGGCGTCCCCGAGGTGCTCCGGCTGCTGGCCGTCTTCACCGGCAACCCGCTCTGCCTGGAGGCCCCCGACGGCAGCCCGCTCTACGCGGCGGGCCCGGACGGCGACGACGACGGTCCCGCTGAGGCCGACCCGCTGCTGGCATGGGAGGGCCTGCGGGACACCGGTCTCCGGGTGGACGTGCCCGGCGGCGGCCACGGCCCCGACGCGGTCCGCGCGCGCCTCGTCCTACTGCCGGTCAACGCCGCGCTGGCGCCGGTGCACCGGATCGTCGCCGAACGCGCCGCCGATCTGCTCGCGGTCGTCATGCTCCAGTCCCGCCAGGAGGAGGTGCTCGCCGCCCGTGGGCGCGGCGATTTCCTGGCCGACCTGGCGGCGGGCCGGATCTCCGCTGCCGAGGCGCCCGCGCAGGCCCGGCTGCTGGGCTTCCGCCCCGGCGACGAGCCGGTGTTCCCGGTGGTGATGCGGCTGCCGGCCGGGCTCCCCTCCCCCGGCGGCTGGGCGCTGCTCGCCCAGGCCCTGCGCGAGGAACTGGCCGCCCCCGGGGTGCCCGTACTGCTCGGCGTCCGCCCCGTGGAGGGCCGGGTCCCGGTGCTGGTGGCGCTGCGCGCGGGCCAGGACCGCGACGCGCTCGCCGGCCGGATCGCCGAGGCGCTGCGCGCCGGCGTCGTCCGCGCGGGCCTGGACCGGCCGGCCGCGCACCGCCCGGTGGTCGTCGTCGGCACGCCCGGGGACTGGGCGGCGGCGGGCCCCGGTCTGCAGCACGCGGCGGAGACCGCGGCCGCCGCCCAGGGCCTGCCGGAACAGCCCTGGTACGACGCACGCCGGCTGGATATCGAGCTGTTGCTGTGGCGGATGCGCGAACACGGCGAGCAGGGCGTGCTCACCGACTTCGTGGAGCGCGCCATCGGGCCCCTGCTGGCCCACGACCGGACCGCCCGGCAGCCGCTGCTGCCGACGCTGGAGGCCTATCTGGCCAGCGCGGGCCGCAAGGCCGAGACCGCCCGCGATCTGAACGTGAACCGGCAGACGCTGTACGACCGGCTGGCCCGTATCGCCCAGCTGCTGGGCACGGACCTGGACGATCCGCAGACCGTCCTGGGCCTGCGGCTCGCCCTGCGCGCCAGGCGCCATACGGACAAGCCGTAGGAGGCGGGCGCCACATGGGGCGGCCACCGGGGCGGCGACTTGGGGACGGCGCGTTATCCCGCCACGGTTTCGGCCGCCGTCGCCGTCCCGAGCGCGATCAGCACCCCGCCCGTGGTGCGCTCCAGCGTGCGGTGCACCCGGGGGCGCCGCAGCCGGCGCAGCAGCCGGCCCGCGCAGACCACGACGAGCAGCAGCCGGCCCGCGGCGATCACCGCGTCGACGGCGCCGAGCAGCAGCGTCGTGCCGAGCACCGAGTGCCCCTCGGGGAGGAACTGCGGCACCACGGCCACGAAGAAGATCCCCACCTTGGGGTTGAGCAGACAGCTCAGCAGCCCCTGCAGGAAGGCGCGCACGGGCGCGAGGGGCGCGGCGGCGCGGCCGTCCGGTCCCCGGGGCGTCGAGGGGGCCGGTCTCCGGGCGGTCCGCCGCTGGGCGAACAACGCGAAGCCCGCTACCGCAGCGGTCACGGCGCTCTCCTCTCGTACCCGCGACCCGGGCTGTGACGAAGGACGTGGGCCGTACACGAATGCGATTCGGGGAGCCTGTCGTCCGGGGAGTGGGAGGGGCGGGCGGCTGGGGTCGTCGGCCGGTTGTCCGGCGGGTCTTGGCCAGTCGGTCGGTTGGAGCCCCGGGTTCGGTGACGCGGCCGGGCCCTGCCGATGTATCCGACGTGGTCAGACCGGCTGCATCGGCTCGGTCAACTCGTCGTAGACGCTGAGGACCTGGGTGACGGTGTCGTTCTCACTGGGCCAGCCGGCCGCCTGGGCGCGGCCCGCCGCCGCGAGCGCGTCCCGCCGCGCGGGGTCGGCGAGGAGCGCGAGAACAGTACGGGCCAGGGCGGCGGCGTCCCCGTAACGGACCAGTTCCGCGGCGCCGCCCACCAGTTCGCGGGTGCCTCCGGTGTCGGTGGCCACCAGCGGCACCCCGGCGCGCAGCGCCTCCTGGGCGATCAGCGAGCGCGCCTCCCAGCGGCTGGGCAGCACCACCAGGTCGGCGGCGGCGAGGAGTTCGGGCACGTCGTCGCGGCGCCCGAGGAGCTGGACGGGCAGCCGCTCCAGGTCGATCCGCCGCTGGAGCAGGGCGCGCTGCTCGCCCTCCCCCGCGATGGCGACCAGAGGCTGCGGATCGAGCGCGCACCAGGCGTGCGCCGCGTCCAGCAGCAGGTCATGGCCCTGGCTCGGATCGAGACGGCCCACCGCGAGCAGCAACGGGCGGTCCACCGCGCCCAGTTCGGCCCGTTCCTTGTGGCGCGTCCGGTCGTGCTCCTCGGGCTCGTCCAGGGTGCCGCCGAGCCGGGGGCGCGGAATCGCGACCGGCGCGAGCCGTGCGTCACGGGCGCCCCGCTCGCGCGCCCGGTCCACGAGATCGGAACAGGCTCCGAGGACCACGGCGGCGGCACGCGCCACCCGCCGTTCCATCAGATGCACCACCCCGGCTCGCGCGCCCTCGATGTGCGCCTTGGTGTGCCAGGTGATGACCAGGGGAACCCGCCGCCCGCCCCGGGGGCCGCGCAGTCCGCGCAGCGCCATCGAGGCCCGCAGCCCGGCCCGCAGGCCGTGCGCGTGGACCAGGTCGGCGTCCCAGCAGGCGCTGCGCAGCACGGCCACGCTCGCCGGGTCCATCCGCGGCGGGACGTCCACGAACCGCGCGCCCGCCCCGGTGAAGCCGTAGGCGTCCTCGGTCTCCGGCGTGGCACAGACGGTCACCCGCACCCCACGCGCGACCAGCCCTTCGGCCAGCGAGCGGACATGCGCCGCGCTGCCGGCGCTGCCGTGCCCGAGCACCTGGACCGTACGCAGCGGCGAGAGACCGTGCGCCGAGGTCGGGGTGCTGGTCACGTGGTCGGGCTCCTGGGTAGGTGGTGGGCGGTTCCGTACGGTGGCCGGTCCGCTGTGTCGCGGCGCGCGGGCCGGCGGCCACCTGTCTGCCCGGAGGACGGGCGGGACGCGGCGAGCGGGCCCGGGACTGCGCACCGCGCCCAGGATGCCAGCCCGGCAAGGTCAAATCGGCCCCCTCCGGCCGCCGTTCCGGTGGGAAGTCTCACCTCGGCGCCCACCAGATCACCCACATGGGCGACAAACCGCCCGCGCGACTCAACGGCTCGTGTGGGTGACTCCACTCCCCGGAGTGCGCCTCGCGCTCTGGAACGAGGCGCGTGCGCTGCCACTCGGAGTGCGCCCGATGTTTGGCCGAATAAGGAGTTGATGCGGCGAGGAGGGCTGCCGGGAATGACCGCTGTGGGGGCGTATGGCCGTGGGTGGCTGTGGCTCGGAGGGTTCGGCGCGGGGCGCGCGGCACGGGCGGGACCGGGCATGTGGGCCGCGCGCGCCGGGCGGGCAGCGCTCCCCGGGCGGGCGGCCCGTCAGGAAGCCGTCCGCTAGGACCTGTCGTCAAACTCCCGTCGTTCGCCCGAAGGGCGGCCCCGCGGCGTCTGGTGCGTGCGATCGCAAGGCGGAGGGTCACCCCGATACT
>NZ_JBSFJF010000102.1:0-20641 GCF_053597915.1 Streptomyces sp. NPDC001219
GGGGGGGTCGGAGCGGGTGGGGTGTGCCGGACGTAAAGCGAAGCAGTCCGGCACACCCCACCCGCGGAGGCCCGTCACCGCACCCGACAGCCCCGCGCAGCGGACCCGCCCGCCGCAGGCGCGAACGGCGCGGCCACCCGCAAACATCACCCGATGCCACGCCCCGCGCAGCGGAGCCGTAACGAGGACAAGCCCCCACGGCGGGAACGCCGAAAACGTGGGAAGGCGCCTAACGAGGCGCAATCCCGTCGAAGCCGGGGATCTCCCGCGGGCTACGGGCCCCGGGCCCGACATAGCGGGCCGACGGCCGCACCAGTCGGCCCGTCCGCTTCTGTTCGAGGATGTGCGCGCTCCACCCCGCCGTACGGGCGCAGGTGAACATCGAGGTGAACATGTGGGCGGGGACCTCGGCGAAGTCCAGGACGATGGCCGCCCAGAACTCGACGTTGGTGGCCAGCACGCGGTCGGGGCGGCGGCTGCGCAGCTCCTCCAGTGCGGCCTTCTCCAGCGCCTCGGCGACCTCGAAGCGCGGGGCGCCCAGCTCCTGGGCGGTGCGGCGCAGCACCCGGGCGCGGGGGTCCTCGGCGCGGTAGACGCGGTGGCCGAAGCCCATCAGCCGGTCGCCGCGGTCCAGCCGCTGACGGACGTAGGCGGAGGCGTCGCCGGTCCGCTCGATGTCCTCGATCATGCCGAGGACGCGGGAGGGCGCACCGCCGTGCAGCGGCCCGGACATCGCGCCGACCGCGCCGGACAGCGCGGCCGCCACGTCGGCGCCGGTGGAGGCGATGGCGCGGGCGGTGAAGGTGGAGGGGTTCATGCCGTGCTCGGCGGCCGAGGTCCAGTAGGCGTCGACGGCCTTGACGTGCTGGGGGTCGGGCTCACCGCGCCAGCGCCGCATGAAGCGCTCGACGATGGTCTCCGCCTTGTCGATCTCCTTCTGCGGCACCATCGGCAGGCCCGGCCCGCGGGCCGACTGGGCCACGTACGACAGCGCCATCACGGCGGCGCGGGCGAGGTCGTCCCGGGCCGTCTCCGCGTCGATGTCCAGCAGCGGCTTCAGGCCCCATACGGGCGCGAGCATGGCGAGCGCCGACTGCACGTCGACCCGGATGTCACCGGAGTGCACCGGGATCGGGAAGGGCTCGGCGGGCGGCAGTCCGGGGTCGAACGCGCCGTCGACCAGCAGTCCCCAGACGTTTCCGAAGGACACCGTCCCGACGAGATCTTCGATGTCGACACCGCGGTAGCGGAGCGAACCGCCTTCCTTATCCGGCTCGGCGATCTCCGTCTCGAACGCGATGATTCCTTCGAGCCCGGGTACGAAGTCGGACATCAGGCAGCTCCTCAAGATGGGGACGGCAAACGGTCCGTGACCAGCTGCCGTGCGGTCGAGTCTCTGGTGTGCGGCGCCGGTGCGGCTCCGCGGCTGCGCCGGCAGCTCGCGGTCCGTACCGGGCACCCCGGTGATGCCCCGCCAGGGGGTGGGTCACGCGACGGTCTTGTCCGCGGTGGTCGGTCCGCGGGCGGCCAGGTGCGCTGTGGTGCGCCCCTTCAGGCCGGACGGACACGATAGCTCTCTGCGCCCGGGGGCCACAGGGGGCCTGGCCCTGATTGTGGCGGGTCCCTCACCTGCGGGGAGGCGTGCGACCCGCACACCGGACGATCTGCCGTCGGGAGGGTTACGACCGGTCGACGAGGGGCAGACTTCCGCCCCTCCCGGCTGACCGCGCCGGACCGGGTGTTGCAAGATGAGGCCGTGCACCCAGCCGACGCGCCTCATGCCGAGACCCCCGACCCCTCCTCCATGCGGGCCCACTACCGCGCCGAGGGACTCGTGGAGTCCGACCTCGCCGCGAGCCCGTACGACCAGTTCGCGCGCTGGTTCAAGGACGCGACGGTGGCCGGTCTGCACGAGCCGAACGCGATGGTCGTCTCGACGGCGGACCCGGCGGGCCGGCCGAGCTCACGGACCGTGCTGCTGAAGGCGTTCGACGACCGCGGCTTCGTGTTCTTCACGAACTACAACAGCCGGAAGGGGCGTGAACTGGCCGGAAATCCGGCCGTCTCGCTGCTGTTCCCCTGGCATCCCCTCGCCCGCCAGGTGGTGGTGACCGGCACCGCGGAACGCATCGGCCGGGACGAGACCGCCGCCTACTTCCGCACCCGCCCGCACGGCTCCCAGCTGGGCGCCTGGGCCAGCGACCAGTCCGCACGGGTCGGCTCGCGCGAGGAACTGGAGCGCGCCTACGAGGACTTGGCGGCCCGCTACCCGGAGGGCGAGCAGGTGCCGGCGCCGCCGCACTGGGGCGGCTACCGCATCACCGCCGAGACGGTCGAGTTCTGGCAGGGCCGGCTCAACCGGCTGCACGACCGGCTGCGGTACGTGCGGGAGGGCGACGTTTGGGCCGTGGAGCGGCTGGCGCCCTGAGGCGCCGGGCGGCCGGTCGGGTGGCGCCGCGACGGGTGCCATCGTCGCCGGGCGGTGTGCGAGCCGCGTGCGGTGCTTGCGCAAACGCAGACGACCCGCGGGCTGCTTCCTCCGCGCTCAGTGGCGCGAAGGGCCGGTCGGACGAACCGGCAGCCCGCGGGTCGGGTGACTACTGGGATTGGGCCGGCTTGCGCATCTGCAGTATGCGCGGTCCGGCGCTGCACTTCGGTGAAGCGACGGGCCGCTAGCCCGCAGCCACCTCACGCGTCCGGTGCGAAATCATCTGCCGAACCACCTCCCTTCTCGTGTGCTCCACACATTAGGAAGCCGTCCGCCCGCACACAAGGGAATTTCCCGTTGGCAACGATTTCCGCGAATCCCGTGTGCGCTGTGTCACGTTCCAGTTGAATGTTCCCAGGTGGAGCATGTGTGGCCGCGTTCGTAAGGGGTGCCAGTGACTGCTTCGTCAGCTTCCTCGGCCTCGTCGGCCTCGGCGCGCTGCGCCGGCGACGAGACCGATGACTCGGGTCTGCTCGCCGCGCTCCTGGACGGCATGGACGCCGCCCTGGTCGCCTTCGCCGCGGACGGCACGGTCACCCACTGGAACCACGAGGCCGGGCGCATCCTGGGCTGGACCACCGCCGAGGCCGTCGGCCGTACGGGCCTGACCGGCTGGGCGGTCCGCAAGGAGGACGCCGACGGGATCGAGGCGGCACTGGCGGCCGCCATGCGCGCCCCGGGCCGCCAGGTCCATGAGTTCGCCCTGCTGGCCAAGGACGGTCACCGCGTCCTCGTCCGCACCCAGTCCTCCGCGGTCCGCGCCCCCGGCGGCCGGGTCGTCGGCGTGTACTGCGCCTTCAGCGAGGTGCACACCCAGCTGGACCTGGAGCGGTCCATCGCGCTGAGCGAGGCGCTGTTCGAGGACGCCTCGTGGGGTGTGGTGCTGATCGACGCCGATCTGCGGCCCGCGGTCGTCAACGCGCACGCCGCCCGCGCCCTGGGCGTGGGGCGCACGGCGCTGCTGGGCCGCCCTCTGGGCGAGCTGCTGGCGCAGGGCGTCGAGGAGCTGGAGTGCGCCCTGCAGCACGTCCTCGCCGAGGGCGCGCCGCCGGCCGTCGCGGAGCTGTGGGTGACGCTGCGCTCCGAGGAGGCCGGGGTGCCGCGGCGGTGCTGGCGCAGCGGCTTCGTCCGGCTGTCCTCCCCGATGGCGGAGGAGCCGGTGCCGCTGGGCGTGGCCTGGCTCTTCCAGGACGTCACGGACACCAAGCGGACCGAGCAGGAGAACTCCCTGCTGCGCTTCCGCGCCCAGCAGCTCCACCGGGCCGGCCGGGCCGCCGCGGAGTGCCCGGACCCGTCCGAGGCCGCCGCGCTCCACCTGGACTTCGCCCTGGCGGGCTTCGCCGACCACGGCCTGGTCGATCTCGTCACGCCGCCCGTACCGGCACCGTTCGGGAAGCTCCCGGAGGGGACGGGGCTCGACGCGGCGGGTGGGGAAGCCACCGGCGAGGGCGCTGAGGGTGGGGACGGTACGGACGGCGTGGACGGTGCGGCGGGTGGGGACGGGGCGCCGTCCACCGGTGCCAGGGGCTCCGCCTCCGGTGCGGAGGCCGGGCGCCGCGTGCGGGCGGGCGTGCCCCGCCTGATGCGGACGCTGGCGTCCCCGGCCGGTGCGCCCGGCCCGACCGAGACGCTGTCGGCGGCCGGCATCCCGGTGCCGTATGTGCCGGGGCATCCGGCGCTCCAGGCGTACGAGCGGCGCGGCCCGGTGCGTACCAGCGCCGGACCGGCCTCGCCCGGGGGCTGGGCGGCCGCGCGTCACTGGCCGGACGGCACCGTGCACGGGCTGTGTGTGGCGCTGTGCAGCCGCGGGCGAAGGCTCGGCGTCCTGACCTTTCTGCGGGCGCCCGCGCGCCGCCCGTTCGACCGCGCCGACGCGGACTACGCGGAGGAGGTCGCGGCCCGGATCGCCGCGGCCCTGGACCTGGCGGGCGCGGCCGCGCGCTGAGGACTTCGGCCGCTCACTGCCGGTAGAAGATCCGGTCCGCGTAGGCGCTCATCACCCCGGCGTTCCAGTCGTGCCCGCCGTCGACGTTGCCGGAGCGCAGCAGTGGCGGGTCGATGCCCCGCTCGGCCAGCGTGCCCGCGGCCGTCGCCACCACGGCCTGCATGATCGCGCTGGTGACGACCGTGGAGGCGGGCGCGAACGGCGCGTCGATGCCCGGCAGCGTCAGCTCCGCGTCGCCGACCGGGACCCGGCTGTCCAGCACGAGGTCGCAGTGGTCCTTGAGGAAGTCCCCGGAGGCGTGCCGGGACGTGGTCGCCTCCGCGTACGCCACCGACGTCACACCGATGACCCTGATGCCGAGGGCACGGGCGTGCCGCGCCATCTCGACCGGCAGCGCGTTGCGCCCGGACAGCGAGATGACCACCAGCACGTCGCCCGCCTGCAGCGGGCTGGTGTCCAGGACGGCCCCGGCCAGCCCGTCGACCCGCTCCAGCGCGCTGCCGAGGGTCGCGGGCCGTACGTCCACGCCGACCACGCCCGGTACGGACAGCAGATTCATGATGGCCAGGCCGCCCGCCCGGTAGACCGTGTCCTGCGCGGGGAGCGAGGAGTGCCCGGCGCCGAAGGAGAAGACCCGGCCGCCCGCCGCGACGGTGTCCGCGATCAGCGCCCCGGCCGCGCCGATCCGGTCGCCCTCCGCGTCGCGGACCTGTCGCAGCAGGTCGATCGCGGCGTCGAAGTACTTCCCGGCCAGCCGGTCGCTCTCAGCCATGCCGCGGGCCCCTCTCGTCGGTTCTCGGCGGATGTGATCAGTGGCGCGGATCACGTTGCGGTCTGGACCAGTGCCCTGTCAATACGACCGGAAGGGCTGGCGCGTGGACGAGGCGGCACCGTTGTCAGCGGGATGCGTCAGAATTGAGTCCAGGGCCACCGCACCACACATCTAGGGGCACGCATGTCCGGACTGATCGACACCACGGAGATGTATCTCCGCACCATCCTCGAACTGGAAGAGGAGGGTGTGGTGCCCATGCGCGCCCGCATCGCGGAGCGGCTCGAACAGAGCGGCCCGACGGTGAGCCAGACCGTGGCGCGCATGGAGCGAGACGGCCTGCTGCAGGTCGCGGGCGACCGGCATCTGGAGCTGACGGAGGAGGGCCGGCGGCTGGCGACGCGGGTGATGCGCAAGCACCGCCTCGCCGAGTGCCTGCTCGTCGACGTCATCGGGCTCGAATGGGAGCAGGTGCACGCCGAGGCGTGCCGCTGGGAGCACGTGATGAGCGAGGCGGTCGAGCGCCGCGTCCTGGAACTCCTGCGGCATCCGACCGAGTCCCCGTACGGCAACCCCATCCCGGGGCTGGAGGAGCTGGGCGAGACCACCGCCGGCGACCCGTTCCTGGACGCCGGCATGGTGAGCCTGATGGACCTGGACGCCGGGGCCGACGGGAAGACGGCCGTGGTGCGCCGGATCGGCGAGCCGATCCAGGCGGACGCCCAGCTGATGTACACCCTGCGGCGGGCCGGTGTGCAGCCGGGCGCGGTGGTGAGCGTGACGGAGTCGCCGGCCGGGGTGCTGGTCGGCAGCAGCGGCGAGGCCGCCGAGCTGGACTCCGAGATCGCCTCGCACGTCTTCGTCGCCAAGCGCTGAAACGGGTTTCAGCCGCTTTCCTTTTCGCACGCCCGCCCATACTCGCTCCCGAGCCCGCTGAGCTGCGCTGACGCGCGGCCGGCGGGCTCGGCAACTTCTTGCCCGCTGAACGGACTTGTGCGAATCCGTGCGATACGGCCGGTCTCGTGTCACCCTGACGCATGGCCATGCATCGGCCTGTCCTGGCCAGGGAGGGGGCTCGGATGCATCCACTCGTTCGGGAGACGGTCAGGGCCCCGGCGCTGCGAGCAGCCGGGGCCCTGCCTCCCCATGTCCCCCACCCCAGACCCGGAGCCCCGAGCTCTCAGGGTCTGTCCCCACGGGCCCCCTTCCCGGTAGGGCCCGCCTCCCGGCAGATGTCTCCCCGTGGCGCGCGCGGCCAATCCTTGAGCGAGGTCACTCGAACGAGGGGTGTTCCGCGTCGGAACGGCGCGTTCGAATAGAGGTTCGATAGTGTGAAGCTGCTCAAGGGACGATTGGGGGTGCCAGGGCACATGGTGCGGCGCATCGATGTAGCAGGGGCCGGTGACGTGCGGCTCGCCGCCTGGGAATTCACCGACCCGCCCAAGATCGGCGGCGGGCTGGAGGAGGGCGAGCAGCGGCCGGGTGTGCTGCTGCTCCACGGCCTGATGGGCCGCGCCTCGCACTGGGCGGGGACCGCCCGCCGCCTGAGTGCCCGCCACCGCCCGGTCGCGCTGGACCAGCGGGGCCACGGCCGCAGCGACAAACCCGCCGAGGGACCGTATGACCGCGAGGCGTATGTCGATGACGCCATCGCCGCCATCGAGCAGCTCGGTCTCGCCCCGGTCGCCCTTGTCGGGCATGCGATGGGCGCCCTGACGGCCTGGCAGTTAGCGGCCCGGAGACCGGATCTGGTCAGCGCGCTGGTCATCTGCGATATGCGGGCGTCGGCGCTCGGCGCGGCCTCGCAGCACGAATGGACCGAGTGGTTCCGGTCCTGGCCGGTGCCGTTCGCCACCCTCGCGGACGTCCGCAAGTGGTTCGGCGAGGACGACCCCACCCTGGAGCGGCCCAGGCCCGCCCGCGGGGAGTTCTTCGCCGAGGTGATGGCCGAGCGTGCCGACGGCTGGCGGCCCGTCTTCTCCCGCCGGCAGATGCTCAGCGCCCGGGAGACCTGGGTGTATGACGCCCATTGGGAAGAGCTCGCCCAGGTGCCCTGCCCGGCCCTCGTGGTCCGCGGCCTCGACGCCGAACTCGGCCGCGCCGAGGCCCAGGAGATGGTCCGGGTCCTGCCCCGCGGGGCCTACGCCGAGATCCCCGACGCCGGACATCTGCTCCCGTGGGAACAGCCCGACGCGTGGTGCGCCGCCATCGAACCGTTTCTCCAGGCGGCCGCGATGCCGGCGTGAGGGGCCGCTGCCGTGCGCCACGGCCCCGAGGGCTCCGGCGCACGGCAGACGGTGTGCGCCGGATCAGCCGGCGTTGTCGAACTTCCAGATCAGCGGGGAGCCGCTCCGGCCCTCGGCCGTCCAGTGGACCTCCACGGACTTCGCGTCCTTGGGGATCATGTAGGTCTGGCAGATGGTGTGGCTCTGGCCCGTCTTCCAGTTCTCGATGTCGATGGTGTCCTCGCAGCCCGGACCGTCCTCGGCGGCACCGATCAGCAGACCGCCGCGCTGGCCGTCCGCGTAGATCTCGGACTCGTCGGCGACGTCGGGCGATTCCTTGACGACACCGCCGCCCTTGTTCGTGTACTTCACCCAGGCGGTGGCCGCGACCAGGCCCTTGGCCCGCTTCGGGTCCGAGACCAGTTTCTTGGTCTCGGCCTCGGTGCTCACCTTCACCTTCTGTGCGGCGACCTCATAGGTGATCGCCCCGTCCTCTTCCTTGAACTTCCCCGTACCGCCCTGACCGGGCTTCAGTTCACCGCCACCCTCCGGCGCCGACGAACTCTTTTCGGTCTTGGGCGCGTCGTCGGTGGCGGTGTTGCTCTTCTTGTTGCCGCCGCAGGCGGTCAGTGCCAGCGCCAGTACGGCGACGGGCGCGGCGGCGCGCAGCAGAGCGGTCTTCTTGTACGGCACAACATTCTCCAGCAGTCGTTTTCCCCCGTCGCACAACACAGTTCCCGTGTGTTTGCGAACGGCTGTGTGAGCGGAGCATAGGAGGGGGCTTTCGGATTTGTCGAAGCATCGCGGTGGGCGGCATCCGGGGCGGCCAAGCGATTCGTTCGAAATTCCCGAAAAAGCTGGTGCGTTCGCCTGATTGTTTGTCCAATTGCGGGCGCATTCCATGCGATTGATATGTGACCCGAATTGACAAGCGGAATCTCTGAATCCGGTGGTGTGGCGCGCGTCCATGGCGGGGTGGCGCGGGTCCCGGGAGGGGGTGGAGCGGTCCCGGGACGGGGTGGCACGGGGCATGACGGTCGGCGTGGGCGGCGTACCGGGCCCGGCGGCGCGCGTCGTTCAGGCCTGGGCGCGGGGGAGGCCGCCGCGCCGGACCAGGCGCCGGGCGACGGCGCGGGCCGCCGCCACCAGGCCGAAGACGAGCGCCGCGGCGAACATGCCGACGACCAGGCCGGGTTCGAAGTCCCCGGTGAACAGGCCGGGCAGCGCCTTCTCCTCGACGGGGTCGGCGGCGGGCGGCGGGTCGTAGGGCCTGCCGCCCGTCGTGGCCCGCGGGGCCTTGCCGGCGTACGTCAGCAGCTCGTCCAGATGACGGCCCAACTGCTCCTCGGCGGGCCCGGTGTAGGTGAGGTCGCGCGGGCGGCCGACGAGATAGCCGTCGTCGACGCGGGTGCTGTAGTTGACCAGCTCGATCGCGCCGTTCGCCGGGTCGGCGAACACCATGAGGGCATCGCGGCGCAGCCGCTCGTGCAACTCCTCGGCCAGCAGGGGCACGCTGCCGCCCGACTCGTCGTCCGGCGAGGTGGGCACGGCGGCGACCAGCACCGGAACGTCCAGCTTCCGCAGTCGCTCGCGGAGGCGGCGGCGCTCGGCGCCGTCCAGCAAGGTCCGGCTCTCCGGGTCGACGTAGAGCGGGTCGCGGCGCAGTCCGGCGGACACCCGGTCGATCCGGGCCCGCATGTCGGCGGCCGTGGGACGCGAGCCGTCGCCGCTGGTGGTGTCGTCGAAGAGCTGGGACGCGGAGAAGGCGACCAGCCCGCCCAGCACGGCGGCCCCCAGCATCAGCGGCAGCAGTCGCGCACGGGGGAACGGGCCGGGACCGTCGCCCGGTTGCCGCCCTGCGTGCCCCGTCGTGCCGCCCCCGGCTCCCTTCTTCGCGGGCTGGGGACCGCCGCGCGCCCCGGGTATGTGCACCGGTCCGCCCGCCGCCGCGGCCCGCCGCACCCGCCGCCGTTGCAGCGCATGGACCGTGACCAGCAGCACCGTCAGCGGAACGCCGAGGACGGCGACGCCGGTCACAAAGCTCTGGTCCGCGCGCTCTGTCCGGTCGGTGTGGAAGCCGGGGGGCTCTTCCGGCCCTCCGCCGTCGTACGTGGCGCGCGCCTCCTCGGCGCGCGCGTGTGCCCTCCCCGAGGCGAGCACCTCGGCGAAGTGCCCGAACACCTCGCGGGGAGTGGCGTCGTACGGCACCGCGTACCCCGTCTCCGTGACGGCGTCCGCCGTGCCGGGCAGGTCCACGCCGTAGTCCCGCGCCGCGTCCAGGCCCGCGTCGCTCAGCAGGACATACAGCCCCTTGCGTCCCAGCCGGTCATGGACACCGGCGAGCAGACTGTCCGCCGCGGAGCCGTAGGAGGTGTCCGGCAGGACCATGACGTACACCGGAACGGCCAGTCGGCGGGCCTCCCGGGCGAAGGCGGGCGCGGTCGACCGGGGGACCTCGCGCGGGAGCTGGTCGCTGACGTAGACCGGGTTACGGCGGAGCTGCGCGGCGAGGTACGCCTGCTGCGCGGGGTCCGTCCGGCCGTCCGGACCGGCCGGCGCCGCCTGCACCGCCCCGGCGCACCACAGCACCGCCAGCCAGCCCGCCACCAGCACCCATCCGGCCCGCCGCACCACCCCCACCACCCCTCGTTCAGGTCGTGGACGACGCTACCGCCGCCGCGCGCGGGCCGCCGCGGCCTGTGGACAACTCCGCGGCCGGGCGCGGCGGCCCGGCCACGGAGCCTCGCTCAGCCCTTGCTGACGGCGGCCAGGATCTCCGGCAGCCGCCCCGCGACCCGCGGCGCCGCCACTCGCAGGCCCAGCTCCGCGATGCCCACGCCGTAGACCGCACCGGCCGGCAGCAGCACCCACAACAGGTGGGTCAGCCCCGCGACATGCAGCCAGACCATCAGCCCCAGCAGCGGCGCGCACAGCACGGCACCCGCCACGATCCCGCCGAAGAGACTGAACCAGGCGATCGCGCCCTGCCCCGGTGCGACGTTCTTGTTGCCCTCCGAGGGGATCGAGTACGCGAACAGCGCCGATGACAGCGCCCCGGTGGCCAGCAGCGCGCCCAGCACCGCCAGTGAGAGCCCGTACACCTCCGCGAAGGCCGACCACGGCCCGATGAGCGCCGCGCTGCCGACGACGACCAGCGTGACGTACGGGACGGCCACCAGCGCCAGCGCCAGCGCGCGGGCCCGCAGCTCCTCATAGGCGTCCCGCGGCGTCGCGATCGTCGAGGCGACCATCCAGAACGCCGAGGTGTCCTGCCCGAACTGGTTGTACATCTGCAGGCCGAGCAGCGTGGCCGCCGAGAACGCGGTGTAGATGCTGCCGTTGCCCTGGACGACCGAGAGGACCGGCCACAGCAGTCCGGCGGCGAGGGCGGTCGCCCACGACATCTTCGACTTGGGGTCGCGCCATGCGTAGCGCAGCGAGCGGAGCACGACCGTGCCGGTGCGCCCGCCCGACAGCAGCCGCGCCAGGCCCCGTTCGCCGCCGTCCCGGCGCGCGCTGCCCTTCTCGACCGCCTGGAGGGTGGACGAGTCCGGGGACGTCATCAGGGTGGTCAGGGTACGCTGCCACCACCACAGCAGCAGCACCAGCGCCAGCACCGTCAGCCCCAGGCCGGCCAGCGCCCGCCCGTATTCCCCGTGCCCGATGTCGTCGACGGCGCCGATCGCCGAGACCGGCGGCACCCAGCGCAGGACGTCGCCCAGCGGCTCCAGTACGGACAGGCCGTCCGGCCGCCCCAGCTTCTGGGCGGCGAGATTGACGCCCTGGGCGCCGATGGCGATGAACAGGCCGCCCAGCACGGCGAGATCGCGGCCCCGCCGGCTGGTCAGCAGCCGCACCGTGGCGGTGGCGATGGCCCGTGCCAGCGCCACGCACACCAGCACCACCAGGACCACGGCCACCACGCCGACGGCCGCGGCGGCCGCCCCGTCGGCGACCGCGATCACCGAGCCGGTCACCAGCGCGAGGGTGACGACCGGGCCGATGCCGACGAGCGAGGTCACCAGCAGCGAGACGATCAGCGGCCGCGGCCGCAGCGGCAGCATGACCAGCCGGGTCGGATCGAGCGTCTCGTCGCTCGCCGGGAAGAACAGCGGCATCGCCGCCCAGCCCAGGGTGAGGATTCCGGTGAGCAGCACGACCAGCGCGCCGACATGGGGGTTGCCGCGCAGCGCGACCAGCCCCACCACGACACCCGCGGCGAACAGCAGGCCCACGAGGACGGAGCCGACGTACGCCAGCGTGCGCCCGGTCGACTGGCGCAGCCCGTTGCGCAGCAGCGACAGCTTCAGCCGTACGAAGACGGCGGTCAGGGATGGTGCGGCGGCCGGCGGCGCGGCGACCGCGGCGGATTCGGTGCTCATCGGGCGCCGCCGCCCAGCCAGTCCAGGTTCGCGCCCGCGCCCCGGTCACTGGCGCCGACGAGTTCGAGGAACGCGTCCTGGAGGGAGGGCGCCGCACCGCGTACCTCCGCGAGCGGGCCGTCCGCCCGGATGCTCCCGGCGGCGATCACCGCGACCCAGTCACAGAGCGACTCGACCAGTTCCATCACATGGCTGGAGAAGATCACCGTCGCGCCGGAGGCGGTGTAGCGCTCCAGTACGCCGCGGATGGTCTGCGCCGACACCGGGTCGACACCCTCGAAGGGCTCGTCCAGGAAGAGGACCTCGGGGTTGTGCAGCAGCGCGGCCGCCAGCCCGATCTTCTTGCGCATACCGGTCGAGTAGTCCACCACCAGCTTGTGCTGCGAGCCGGCCAGGTCGAGCACGTCCAGCAGCTGAACGGCCCGCTTGTCGACCTCGTCGCCCGGCAGGCCGCGCAACCGCCCTATGTAGCCGAGGAGTTCGCGGCCCGACAGCCGCTCGAAGAGCCGCAGCCCCTCGGGCAGCACCCCGATCCGGGACTTGACGGACACCGGGTCCTGCCAGACGTCGTGCCCGCGGATCTCGACCAGCCCGGCGTCCGGCCGCAGCAGGCCGGTCACCATGGAGAGCGTGGTGGTCTTGCCCGCGCCGTTGGGGCCGACGAGTCCGATGAAGCGGCCGGCGGGCAGCGTCAGATCGATGCCGTTGACGGCGACCTGCTCGCCGAACTTCTTCCACAGCCCCTGGACCCGTACGGCGGGCGGACCGGCCTCCCCGCCCCGGGGGGCCGCGGCCGGCCCGTCCGGAGAAGCGGCCGTGTTCTGCCGCGGCGCCGCCGCCGCGCCCCGCTCCTCGATGTGTTCCGGCTCGTTCGCCACCGGTCCTGCCCTTCGACGTCCCCGCAGAGGCCGGTCCGGCCCCCGTCCGGCATCCCACGATACGGGCGGGTACCGGGCGGGGCCGGGCAGTTCGCCTCTCCGGGGACAAGAGGAGCGGACCGGTCCGGGTCAGCGTCCCCGGAGCGCGACCGCGTCCCGTGCGCAGGCGTAGGCGAGCGGGCTGATCAGCTCCTCCGCGTCCGGCAGCCAGCGGTTGGCGTCGGTGGGGCGGCGGGCCCACTGCACCGAGCCGTGCGCGCCCACCCGGGTCGGCGGGGCGGCGATGTACTCGCCCTCGCCGCGGCAGATCAGGTCCAGCGCGGCCGGCGCCCAGCCCAGGGCGCGTACGAGGGCGGGCACCTTCACCGCCGCGCCGGGGAGCACCAGGAACAGCATCCGGCGGTCGGGGGTGCGGGTGACCGGGCCGAGCGCCAGCTCCATCCGCTCCATACGGGCCAGCGCCAGACAGCCCGCGGTCTCCGGGACGTCGAGCGCCTCGAACGTCCGGCCCGTCGGCATCAGGATCGAGGACCGCGGCTGCTTGCCCCACATCCGGCGGACGGCGGTCGCGCTGCCGCCGGCCTGCTGGGCCCAGCCCGGCCCGGTGGGGTGCGCCCCGGGGGCCGCGCAGTCGCCGGCGCCGCACGAACAGCGCGGGGTCTCGCCGTCGTGCTCCAGCCATGCGCCGGGGAACACGTCCCAGTGCCGTTCCTCCGCGTAACGCACCGCGGTTTCGAGCAGTTGATCGCCGCGCTGCAGGGGAATTCGCGAGGCTCCTGTGACTCCGATGGTCTTTTCCACGCCCGGGACAACTCCCCTTGTCACCAAGGGTTACGGCTCAGGGGTGAGCCCCCGGGCGCATCGTTCTCGCACGTGGGGCGCATGGGTGCACCGGTGGGGGCGCGTGTGCGGGCGGGGCCCGAGGAGCGGGTAGCCACCTGCCTGACGGGCGGAGGGACCGCCCGGCGGCAGTCCGCGGTGCACCTGGGGGAGCCCGGCACGGCGGCGCCGCCATCTGTGCACGGCACCGCGCAGCCTTCCCCACCCGTGAACGGCGCTCGGCACCGAGGAGGCACCGGACAGGGCACACACCGCCCAGGGCCGGGCATCCACGGCGAAGCGCATATCACACCGATCCCCCCTATCGCGCATATTCAGGATCTCTCGGATATCCGGCATATTCCTGGGGAATCGATCACAGGGAACGGCGTTCGACGGTGAACGCACAGCGGTACACAGGGGGTACAAGCATGGCCGCCAGGCCACTCGTCGCACGGCAGCCCAACGAACGGCTGCAGACGCTGATCCAGGAAGCCGCCTGTTCCAACGCGGGGCTCGCCCGCCGCGTCAACATGTGCGGTGCGGAACACGGTCTCGACCTCCGCTACGACAAGACCTCCGTGGCCAGATGGCTGCGCGGCCAGCAACCACGGGGCCGTGCCCCGGCCGTCATCGCGGAGGCGCTGGGGCGCAAGCTGGGGCGCACGGTCACCATCGACGAGATCGGGATGGCCGACGGCAAGAACCTCGCGTCCGGGGTGGGGCTCCAGTTCTCCCCGACCGTCCTCGGGGCGATCGAGCAGGTCTGTGAGCTGTGGCGCAGCGATGTCGGCCGGCGCGACTTCCTCAGCGGCTCCACGGTCGCGGCGTCCGCCTTGGTGGAGCCCAGCCGCGACTGGCTGATCACCGGGGCGGACTCCCAGGTCGCCCGGAACGCCGGTGCCCGGGTCGGGATCTCGGACGTCGAGGCGGTCCGCGCCATGACCTCGGCGCTCAGCGAACTCGACCACCGTTTCGGCGCCGGGCACGTCCGGCCGGTCGTCGTGCACTACCTCAACAGCGTGGTCTCCGGGCTGCTGGCCGGCTCGTACCGCGAGTCCGTCGGGCGGGAACTCTTCGCCGCCGTGGCGCGGTTGACCGAACTGGGCGGCTACATGGCCGTCGACACCGGGCAGCCCGGCCTCGCCCAGCGCTACTACATCCAGGCCCTGCGGCTGGCCCAGGCGGCCGGTGACCGCGGCTACGGCGGCTACGTCCTCGCCGCGAGCATGAGCCACCTCGCCGCCTCGCTCGGCAATCCACGGGAGATCGCGCAGCTCGCGCGCGCCGCGCAGGAGGGCGCCCGCGGCCATGTCACCCCGCGCGCGGAGGCGATGTTCTGCGCCGCGGAGGCGCGCGGACACGCGCTGATGGGTGACGGCCGGGCCTTCCAGGTGGTGGCCGGCCGGGCGGTCGCCGCGATGGAGCGCGCCGAGGCGGCGGCCGAAGCGGGCGACGACCCGGTCTGGATCGCCCACTTCGACCAGGCCTACCTGGCCGACGAACTCGCCCACTGCCACCGCGACCTGGGGCAGCCGGGGCCCGCCGCGCAGCGGGCGCGGGAGGCGCTGGACGGCCATCCGGCCGGCCGGGCGCGGCGCCGGGCCATCGGTCTGCTGCTGCTGGCCGGCGCCCAGGTCCAGCAGCGCGAGGTGGAGCAGGCCTGCCATACGGGCACCCGGGCGGTGGAGCTGCTGAGCGGGCTGCGGTCGGACCGGGGCGCGGAGTATCTGGAGGACTTTCAGCTGCGTTTGGAGCCCTATCGGGACGAACCGGTGGTGCGGGAGTTCAGCGCGCGGCTGGAGCTGCGGGCCACGGCGGCGTGAGGATCGCCTCATGGGGCGGAGGCTGCTTTGTCGTGCGACGCCGGGTATGTCCAGCGGCGCCGCACGGCCCGGCCGCCGGGGGCCGCCCCCGGGCGTTCCGGACCGGTGGGGCGGTGACCAGGCGACGTGGTCGAACGTTGCTGCGACCCGGTAGCGTGCAGCCGACGATTCCGTAGGTCTGCACGTTGGTAGGAGTCACGGTGACGCAGAGCGGACAGGGTCACGACCCGCAGAATTCTGCGGCCGGTCCCGCGCGAGAGGGCATTGTGCTGCCCGCCAACGGGGAGCCGTGGGTGCCCGAGCAGCAGGCCGCGCCGCCGGCCGGCCAGCCGTGGGGCCAGCCCTGGGGCCCCGGCCAGCAGGCCGCCCCCGCCCCGCAGCCGTACGGTGCGGCGCCCGCCCAGGGCCAGCCCGCCGCGCAGCAGGGGTACGACCCCGGCCCGCAGCAGGGCTACCCGGCGCAGCCGCCGCACCCGCAGGGCGGCCAGGGCTTCGGTGCGCCGCCCCCGGCCCAGCCCCCGGCGCCGCCCGCCATGCCGCCCGCGCCGCCGCAGCAGACGCCCCCGCAGCAGCCCGCCGCACCCCAGCCCCGGCCCGGCTTCGACGCCGAGGAGACGGCGCTGCTGCCGCCCGGCGCACAGCCCGGCCAGGGCGCGCCCGGCGCACTCCCGCCCGAGGGCCGGCAGCCGTACGGGCAGCAGCCCCAGCAGCCGCAGCAGGCCCAGCAGGCCCAGCAGCCCCCGCACCAGCCGTACGGGCAGCAGCCGCAGCAAGCCCCGCAGCCCCCGCAGCAGTTCGGGCAGCAGCCCCAGGGCCCGTCCGGAGAGCTGGTGCGGTCGGCCCCGCAGACCGGTGCGCCGCTGCCGCCCGCCTCGGGCGACGCGGAGGCCACCGCGCTGATACCGCCCGTCGACGGCCGGTCCGGCGGCCCCGGTGCCGCGCCGCTGCCGCCCGAGGCGTCCTCCCGCCCCGAGACGCCCGACGAGTCCACGACCATGCTGCGCGCCATCAAGCCGCAGCAGGGCGGTCCCCAGGGCCGCCCGATGCCGCAGGCCCAGCCGATGCCCGGCGCCCAGGGCGCGGGCGACGCCGACGCCACCCAGTACATCCCCCCGGTCGGCGCCGGTGCGCCGACCCCGCCGCCCGGCGCGCCGTACGGTGTCCGCCCCGGCCAGCCCAGCGACCGCACCACCCCCGCCGAGTTCGACGGTCTGTTCCGCGACGGGCCCGGCGGGCCCGGCCAGGCCGGGCAGACCGGCGCCCCGGACTCCACCGCACAGCTGCCGCGCTTCGAGGACCCGGGCCGCCCGCCGTACGGGCAGCAGGGCCACGGGCAGCACGGCCACGGACAGCAGTTCCCGCCCGGCGGCGGCTACGACCAGCCGGCCCCGTACGACGACGGCGGCGGCAGCGGGCGCCGCCGGCTCGCCCCGGCCCTGATCGTCGGCGCCGTCATCGTGGCGCTCGCGGGCGCCGGCCTCGGCCTCGGCTGGGCGCTGAGCGGCGGCGGTGGCGAGGACACCCCGAAGAAGCAGGACTCCGGAGCCGACACGGGCAAGGAGGCCAAGGAGAAGGAGCCGGAGAAGCCGAAGCCGTCCGCCGACCCCGCCGCGGCCCAGTCCAAGGGCCTGGACGCGCTGCTGGGCGACAGCAACAACAGCCGCTCCTCGGTGATCAACGCCGTCAACAGCATCAGGACCTGTGACAACCTCCGCGGCGCGGCCAAGGACCTGCAGGCCGCCGCCGGGCAGCGCAACGACCTGGTGAAGCGGCTGCAGCAGCTGCCCGTCGACAAGATCCCCAACCACGACCGGCTGACCGCCGCGCTGACCAAGGCCTGGCAGTCCTCGGCGTCCGCGGACAACCACTACGCGGCCTGGGCCGGACAGGTCGGCAGCAAGAAGGGCTGCCACAAGGGCAAGGCCCGCGGCACCCGGCAGACCGCCCAGGGCAACGCGGCCAGCGGCCAGGCCACTACGGCCAAGCGGCAGGCCGCGCAGCTCTGGAACCCGCTCGCCAAGAAGTACGGGCTGACGGAGCGCCGCCCCGAGCAGCTCTGAGCGAGGGCGGGGCGGGCGCCACCGGGGCCGTCCGCCCCGGCGGCCCGCTCAGCTGTCCGTGCGCCGCCGTTCCAGCGTCTTGGTGACGTTCACGAAGCCGTGCCGGCCGGAGACCAACTGGCCCTCCCGGACGACCTGGTAGGTCACCGTCCCGTTCACGATGCGGGGGAAGTCCTGGACGGCGAGCATGTCGTCCTCGCGCCAGCGCAGCTTCGGGGTCAGCCCGCCGGTGTCGACGGCGCGGTCCCCGCGGTCCAGCGCCGTCTGCAGGGCGTGCGGGGTGATGTCCTCGACGCCCTCGTCATCGAGCTGCTCGATCAGCGAGCGCAGCACGGTGTAGGCGATCCAGGTCGTCTGGGCACCCTGGTCGGCGGGGTCGATGCGGTTGTCGTTGAACGCGAAGTCGTTGATGACCTTGCGCATCGGCTCCCAGCGCGAGTCGCCGGCGGCCGGATACCAGCCGGTGATGTCCGCACCCTCCAGCGGCCCGGACCGGCCGCCCGTACGGTTCACCAGCGACTGGCCGACACTGCCGAGCACCGAGGCGACCCGCACCTTGGGGCTGTCCTCCTGGAGCCGCCGGAACGAGTCGAAGAACGCGTCGGTGTGATCGCCGAGCGAGGCGGTCACACAGGAGCCGTCCGCCCTGCCGCCGGCCTCCGCCGTCCCGTACACGGCCGGGTCGGCACCCACGCCGTCCAGGGCGCGGTGCACCGCGGACGAGTAGTCGGTGGCGTCGTCCGGCGCCCTGATGTCCTTGGCCGGGTCCCGACTGCCGCTCTCCAGGCCGGAGTTGAGCAGGGACGGCATCTGGTCGCCCTGGATGGTGTCCGGGCGGACCAGTGCGACGCGCCGGCAGTCGCGCGCCAGCTGACGGCCGTTCCCGGCGAGCAGCGAGGCCTGTCCGCCGTTGACGGGGTAGGACAGCGGGCTCTCGAACTCCTCGTCCGAGGCGCCGTATCCGCCGATGAAGGGGACGCCCCTGACCTCCAGCGGCGACATGAACGAGCGGCCGAACTGGCTGTAGGAGCCGACGACCGCGACCGCGCCCCGGTCCACCGCGCGCTGGGCGCACTGCGCGGCGGACACCGAGTCGTTGCGCTCGTTGCAGGTCAGCACCCGCAGGCGGTGGCCCTTGATGCCGCCCTGGGAGTTGACCCATCGGGCGTAGGCCTGCGCCATGGCCGGCATCCCCGGCATGTTGGTCGCCCTGGTGCCCTCGGGCGCCCAGGTCATCACCGTGACCGGGTCCTTCTCCCCGGAGCTCCCCGAGGCCCCGGGGAGGGAGCCACAGCCCCAGAGCAGCGACCCGATGACCGCCGTGCACGCCACCACGGAACCGACCACGGAAGCGCGGGAGAAAGGGCGGGGGGAGGAGCGTCGCCGTCCGGTCATGACACCGCAGCCTTCCGTCCTGCCAGGAACGACTGAGTGACGACAAGGCAACGGATGGTGACGCGGAAGTGAACTCCGGGGGGCCGCTTGAGATCATCGGCGCGGAACGTACGATCCCATACTGTGCAAGGTTCGGAGAAGACTTCCCGTCGCGGCCGCCGCTCCACCACCATGGGCGGTATGCCACTCAACGACATGCCGTGGTGGCGCTGGCGCAGCAATGTGCGCTCCGCGCTGCACATGCTCTCCGACCCCGCCTTCCACCAGGAGACCTGGCTGGCCGGCCGCCCCGGGTACGGAGACGTCACCGACGCCGTCTACCGGCTCGTCGAGGACACCTGGCTCGACAACTGGTCCGCCGAGAAGTACGTCGGCACGATCTTCCGGGACTCCCAGGAGGCCCAGCTGGTCGACGCCGCCGTGCTGCGGGTGCTGCGGATCATGCACCAGGTCGGTGCGGACGCCCCGGTCGCCGCGTACCTGGCCCACCAGGGCTGGCCGGAGGCGGTGCACGCGGCCCGTGAGGCCCATGTGCGGCTGGCCGCCGCGGACGGTGAGGACCCCGATGCCGCGCCGCGCTCGCTGGAGGTGCTGGCCATCATGACCGGCGGACCGGACTCCCCGGCCTGACCTGCTCCGCGGGTGTGCGACCCTATGAGGTCATGAGCGAGTCGCAGCCCACCACCCAGCCCGGTCAGCGTGATCGGAACGATCAGTACGTCCTGACCCTGTCCTGCCCGGACAAGCAGGGCATCGTGCACGCCGTGTCCAGCTACCTCTTCATCACCGGCTGCAACATCGAGGACAGTCAGCAGTTCGGCGACCACGACACCGGGCTGTTCTTCATGCGGGTCCACTTCAGCGCGGACAGCTCGGTGAGCGTCGACAAGCTGCGGGCCAGCTTCGCGGCGGTGGGCGACTCCTTCGGCATGGACTGGCAGATCCACCGGGCCGACGAGAAGATGCGGATCGTCCTGATGGTGTCCAAGTTCGGGCACTGCCTCAACGACCTGCTGTTCCGCTCCCGGATCGGCGCGCTGCCGGTGGAGATCGCGGCCGTGGTCTCCAACCACAGGGACTTCGCCGAGCTGGTCGGCTCGTACGACATCCCGTTCCACCACATTCCGGTCACCCGCGACACCAAGGCCCAGGCCGAGGCGCAGCTGCTGGAGCTGGTGGCGGCGGAGAACGTCGAGCTGGTCGTCCTCGCCCGCTACATGCAGGTGCTCTCCGACGATCTGTGCAAGGCGCTGTCCGGCCGGATCATCAACATCCACCACTCCTTCCTCCCGAGCTTCAAGGGCGCCAAGCCGTACCACCAGGCGCACGCCCGCGGGGTGAAGCTCATCGGCGCCACCGCGCACTACGTGACCGCCGACCTCGACGAGGGCCCGATCATCGAGCAGGAGGTCGAGCGGGTCGGCCACGAGGTCACGCCGGACCAGCTCGTGGCCATCGGCCGGGACGTCGAGTGCCAGGCCCTGGCACGGGCAGTGAAGTGGCACAGCGAGCGCCGCGTGCTCCTGAACGGCAGCCGGACGGTCGTCTTCGCGTAGGGCGGTCTCCCACCGCCCGTACGGGCGGTTTCCCACCGCTGCCGGAATACCCCCTCCGCCCCCTGCCGTTGGCGGCCCCGAGGGGGCGCCCGGACCCCCTACGGGACCCGTTCGACCGCCCCCTACGGGAAACCACTCCAGGCGAACCCGCGTCGCGACCCCACCCCGACGAGCCGCCCCGCCCAGCGCCCGCCCCGTCCCCCCCTAGGACCTGTCGTCAAACTCCCGCCTGCCCCGCGGCGCCTGGCACGCACGCTCGCTGCGTTGTCGGGTTCGCCCCGATACACCCAGTATC